>JAJZTU010000095.1 GCA_021848765.1 Bacillota bacterium | reverse complement strand
GACACAATTATGGAAGAAGTAAATGTCCAGGGCCTTAAAGTGGGCGGACTTGTTAACCGCAGTGAAAAGCTGGTTACAAAGTTTATAGTAAGGCACCATGGAACCCCCGGAGTCCATCAGGAGGATAATTTTAATTGCATTCTTCCGGGACCTGTCCCAGACCAACTTCAGCCTGCCGGCATTATTGCAGGTGGCGGAAATGGTGCCGTCGAGATCCAGTTCATCCTTGGGTCCCTCGATGCGGGTAGTGAACTGGCGCAGTTTTCGCAGGGCCACTTCGAACTGCCGTACCCCCAGAGTTTCATCACCCCGGAACTCCTGGTATCTCCTCTCCCCGGCTACCTTTACCGCTGAGCGGCGCAGGGAATCTCCGCCCACCCGGATACCTCCGGGATGATATCCGGAATGGCCAAAGGGAGAGGTACCCCCGGTCCCGATCCAGCGGGAACCGCCATGGTGCTGGGATTTTTGTTCCCGCAGCCGTTCTTCAAACATCTGCTTTAATTGGGCCAGGTCCAGGTTTTCTAACTGGTATTTTAGCTGGGCTTCCAAATCAATATTAATATCCAGGGGAGGCAGTGCATTTTCCAGCCACTTGAAGACCTGTTCACTGATTTGGGCAGGAGTTTCGATGCCTTCAAAATATTTTTGGAAGGCCAGGTCATACTTGTCAAAGTTAGTTTCGCTTTTTACCAGAATGGATCTGGCCAGGTAATAAAAGCCGGTTAAACTGGAGCCGGCCATTCCTTTACCCAGCGCCTCCATCAGGGTCATCCATTCCGTGATGCTGACCGGGACCCCTTCCTTTTTGAGCAAGTAGAAGAAATTAATAAACATCGCCTATCGCCTGCTTTCCTACCAGCCCCGGTAAATGCGGTTACCTGCGGGCTGGTTTTCAGCTGTTCCCCGGCTGTGGGCCCGCCGCAGGACAATATCAAAGTCCTGGTTCTTCTTCAGCAGGGTACCCAGGAAAGGCAGTTCGTCATAAATCTGTTCGGGACTGATTCCACCAACGGCCAGGGCTTGGACCCAATCCAGGAGTTCGCTGGTGCTGGGCTTTTTCTGCAAGCTACTGATGCTTCTCAGCCAGTAGAAGGCTTTCATAGCTTCCTGAAGCAGTGACTTCTCTAAATCAGGATGATGGACCCGGATGATTTGTTCCATCATTTCCGGTTCGGGGAAAGCAATATAGTGGAAAATACAACGCCTGAGGAAAGCGTCAGGGAGTTCCTTCTCAGCATTGCTGGTGATAATTACAATGGGCCGGCGCTTCGCTGAGACGGTCTCCCCGGTTTCCGGAATGTGAAAATTCATGACATCCAGTTCCCACAGGAGGTCATTAGGAAATTCCAGGTCAGCTTTGTCAATTTCATCAATCAACAGCACCACAGGTTGGTCGGAGACGAAGGCTTCCCCCAGTTTGCCCAGCTTGATGTACTGTTTGATGTCTGCAACATCTTTGTCTCCAAACTGGCTGTCATAGAGGCGCTGGACAGTATCATAGACATAAAGGCCTTCCTGGGCTTTGGTGGTGGACTTGATATTCCAGATTAGCAGCCGCAGGTCCAAGGCATTGGCAATACTCCGGGCCAGTACCGTCTTGCCTGTTCCGGGCTCCCCTTTAATAAGTAATGGCCTGGAAAGGGCCACCGCTACATTGACGCTGTTGCGCAGGTCTTCCGATACTATATAATCATCGGTGCCTGTGAAGGTTGTAAGGTTCTTGCTCATTTGTCTCTCCTCCCCGTATCTAAAAGGTATGGCATTGCCATCAGAATAACAGAAGCAATCCTTCAAAGTCAATTTTATTTTATTTTTCCAAGCTCCCCCCCAAAAAGTGATTACTGGTTCGTATAAAATGACAGGAGGCGAAAAGGAGATTTAAAAATCTAAAAACATCAAGGGGGGTCTAAAGCTATGCTAACAAAACTTAAGAAATTTGCCGCCGCTAATCTGATTCTGGCCATGGCGGCAACAGTAGCCGCCCCGGGAGTGGCGCTTGCCGACAATGACCGCGGGCATAACAGAACTGAGGTCCGGATAATTTTAAGAGATGTAGGCAACCACTGGGCTAAAAAGAACGTCCAGAAGCTAAACCTGGAGGGAGTTATTAAGGGCTACTCTGATGGCTCCTTCCAACCGGAAAAAAATGTGACCAACGCCGAAGCGGTAGTTATGGCAGTCCGCCTCCTGGGCCTGGAAGCTGAGGCCAATGCCAAAATGGATGCCGAATTACCAATTAAGGATGCCGGGGATATACCTGCTTGGGCAGTAGGGTATATCGCGGTGGCCCTGGACAAGGGGCTCATTGATTATGGAACCGGTTACTTCCAGCCCAATCAGGCGGCTAACCGGATGGATGTTACCGCGATTCTGGTGCGTACTCTGGGTAAACAGGTGGACAGGCAGGCGGCGGATGCCCAGCTTAAGTTTACCGATATGCAGTCAGTTAATGCCAATGCTCAGGATTACATAGCCCTGGCAGTACTCAATAACCTGATTAAGGGTTATGAAGACGGGTCCTTCCGCCCCACCAGGCCGGTTACCAGGGCGGAACTGGCCACTCTCTTTGCCAGGGCCCAGGAAAGAAACGATATTGGAATCAATAAGCTTAAGCTTGAAGCAACCCTGCTGTCAGTTTCCGCTGCCGAATCCAAAATCAGTGTTACGACGGGTGTCTATGATGCCGTCTACGGAGATAAGCAAGACTACAAAGTGATTTCCGGTGCGGCAATTTACCGCAACGACCAGGCGGTTGATTTGGGCAGTCTAAAGCCTCAGGATAAAGTGGAATTGCTCCTTAACCGGTTTGGTGAAGTGGTGTTTATTGATGCCAAGGAGCCTGCCAAAGTAGAAGAGCAAAATATCATCAAGGGAATTGTGACCAAAGTGGAAGCAGCCAACAAGACCCTGAAAATCCTTTTCTCCGGGATTGCAGAAGTCCAGTATGCTGTGGCCGCAGATGCTGTCATCCTGCGGGAAGGCAAGCCTGCTACCCTCAATGACATCCAGGTGAATGACCGGGTAGAAATGGTGCAAAACGCCCAGGGCTTGATTTCCAAGATTACTGCCGTACCCGGAAAGCCCCCGGTAGCCATTAACCTTGTAAAGAAGGTAAAAATAGAGGTGAAAGGAAAGGGCGCCAAAATTGAACTGGAGCAAAAGCTGGAAGATGGTGAACTCAAGGCCGAAGTAGAACTTAAGACCCCTGGACAAAAACTGGAGTTAAAAGGTGAGTCAGCCCAGGGTTTTATTGAAAAGATACTGGATAAACTTGATTTGGATCAAGCCAAAAACCCGGCACAAATCACTAATGCCGTACAACGGGTGTTTGAGCCCATCTTGGGTACTGATGTAGAAAAGTATGAAATTGAAATTAAGGGACCCAACCAAAAAATCGAAATCGGGCAGGTACTAAAAGACAATGGGGACATGTTCAGAAAGGATTTTAAACAGGACCGGCCCATTAATACCAAAATCAATGTTAAAATTGAAAAAAATAATGACCACGCGGAAGAGGAAGATGAAGATGATTAATCTATCTGACTGAATTAAGGCTGACCAAATATTTAATGAATTTTCTAACAAATCTGCACCCTGAACGGTAGGAACCCCGGCCCAAGCGGCTGGGGATTTTTTTTCTGAAAAATATCGGCACAAAACGGGCGGCGAACAGTTGGGGAATGGTAGGCATAGTCTGGTTATTGGTTGCGAAAAACGCGACCGAATGGATAAAGAACCTCGAAAAAGCCATTAAAGACCGAACTAACCCGTTTAACAACGCAATGCGTGATTTACCGGAAATTTCGATGCGGGTTTTTGGACCTTTATGTATAATTACCATAGACAAAACAGGAAAGGGGTGGTAACTTCAGAGAACCAAGGGTGAAATTAAAGAAAAAAGATTAAACCGAAGGAGTGGTAAGAATGGGTGTACACGTGGAGATGTCTTCCTCCTCTGCACAGCAGGCCGAGCAGAAAATCACCAGGACCGAGTGGGCTAAAATTGCCCAGAGTGAAGATTTTAAGACCTTGGTTTCCGCTAAAGCGCGTTTCTTAATTCCGGCTATTATTTTTTCTGTAATTTACTATTTTTCGCTTCCCTTATCTGTAGGCTATCTTCCCGGACTCATGAAAACCAAGATTATCGGACCTATTAACCTGGCTTATCTCTTTGCTCTTTCCCAATTCTTTGTGGCCTGGTTTATTGCCTACCTCTACGCCAGGATAGCAGGCAATACTTTTGATCCCCTGGCCGAAAAAATCAAGAACAGCAGAGGGGGTAATTAGACATGAAGGGACTAACTTTTGGACTGTTTTTGTTAATAGTTGCGATTACTCTGGCTGTCACCTACTGGGCAGCCAAGCGGACTAAAACTACAGCCGAGTTCTATGCGGCCGGCCGCAGCATCAGCGGTGTCCAAAACGGTATCGCCATTGCCGGTGACTATTTGAGCGCTGCTTCCTTCCTGGGTATCGCCGGTCTGATTGCACTTAATGGTTATGACGGCTTCATGTATTCCGTAGGTTGGCTGGTAGCATACATTACAGTATTGCTGGTAGTGGCTGAGCCCCTGCGGAACAGCGGTAAATACACCATGGCCGATGTGCTGGCCTATCGCTTAAATCCTAAGCCGGTGCGGACTGCGGCAGCGCTGAGCACCATTGTAATCAGTACTTTCTACCTCCTGGCCCAACTGGTCGGCGCTGGTACCTTGATTAAGCTGCTTCTGGGTATCCCCTACGAGTTCTCCATCGTACTTATCGGGATCATGATTATCTTCTACGTAACCTTTGGTGGAATGCTTGCCACTACCTGGGTTCAGATCATTAAAGCTTGCCTGTTAATGGCAGGAGCACTGATTCTCAGTGTGTTCGTAATGGCCAAATTCAGCTTCAATCCCGTAGCCTTCTTCCAGGCAATATCGGATAAACTGGGTCAAAAGTTCCTTGAACCCGGTATGCTTTATAAGAACCCCATAGAATTGGTTTCTCTGGGAATAGCCCTGGTCCTCGGTACTGCCGGGATGCCCCACATCCTGATGCGCTTTTACACCGTACCTACTGCTAAAGCTGCCCGGACCTCCGTTATCTGGGCTATGATCCTTATCGGTACCTTCTATATCTTGACTACTTTCCTGGGCTTTGGCGCTGCCTACTTTGTAGGTAAGGATGCCATCAAGGCTATGGACAAAGGTGGAAACATGGCTGCTCCCCTCCTGGCCCAGTACCTGGGCGGTGGGGCTGGGACTATAGGTGGGGAAGTATTCCTGGCTTTCCTCTCTGCAGTTGCCTTTGCTACCATCCTGGCAGTTGTTGCCGGTCTGACCCTGGCAGCTTCCAGCGCCTTCGCCCACGACTTCTATGTAAACGTAATCCGGGGCGGACAGGCTGATGAGAAGAGCCAGATGACTGTCGCCCGCCGCACTACCTTTGTGGTCGGTATTATCGCTATCATCCTGGGAATTATGGTCAAAGGCCAAAACGTTGCCCACCTGGTGGCCCTGGCGTTTGCCGTCGCTTCCAGTGCTAACGTACCGGTTATAGTGTTCTCAGTCTTCTGGAAGAAGTTTAATTCTACCGGGGCAGTGGCAGGTATCCTGGTTGGTCTGGTTGCATCCATTGTCCTGATGTTCATCGGACCCTCTGTAATGGACGCTAAGACCGCTATCTTCCCCTTAAAGAACCCCGGAATCGTCAGTGTTCCCTTGGGCTTCCTCGCCGCCTACCTGGGTACCATCTTCTCCTCCGAAAAGCTGGCCGAGGAAAAGTTCGAAGAGCTCTATGTGCGGGCTAACACCGGTCTGGGTGCCGAGCACTAAAAGTGTGTTTAAGCAGTTGAGTATTATTTCAACAGCTTAAGTGTGAAGTAGCTACAAAGCTAGACTCAATGTTGAAACCCCTTATCCATAATTAAAGTGGATAGGGGGTTTCTTTATGGTCCTTGACCGCAATCCCCCTGGGACAATAATTCAGGGTTCTATGTCCCTCCTATCCCTCATATTTTTTTGTGTATCAGGGAAAAGGGGGAGTGCATGTGGAGATTAGAAATAGGGATGAAAGCATTGGCAGCCTAGTGGCCAAAAACGTTTTGGCGGTGGGATTAGCTGTGTGTATTTTGGGCGGGGTAAGCGCTTCCCCGGCATCCTGGGCGGCGAATAGTCCTCAGCTGCAGGACAGGCCGTGGCAGGTGCAGAGTAAGCAAAATATATGGCTGGATGTAGACCAGGACTCCCAACTTGTCAGGGTGATGCGCGGGAACACTCCCATAAGGGTTATGATTGCCTCTACCGGAAGGCCTAACACCCCTACCCCTAACGGTACATTCCAAATCCAGAACCGGGGTCCTTTCTTTAGCGTAGAATACGCTTCCGCGAAATACTTCACCAGTTTTAAGGGCTGGGGCGAGTATATGTTTCATTCCATTATCTTCGATAAAAAAGGCAAACGGATTCAGGCTGCAGCAGCAGAGAGGCTGGGTTTTAAAGCTTCCCATGGCTGTATTCGCTTACCTATTCATGATGCCTGGTGTATTAATAAAAACATTCCCCAGGGAACCAAGGTAGTGATTCACTCCAAGCCGGCTCCGGTCAGTCAAAAGCAGGGAGCGGGCAAAAAGTTACCTGCCTTCAGCCTGGAGGTTGACGGGAAAAGGGTGAACTTCAGCAAAAAGCCCCGCTGGTTGGAAGGAACACTTATGGTACCGGTAAATGATTTGGCCCGGTGGATAGGTGGAACGGTAGAATGGGACGATGGGATTAAGCTGGTCACAATTTTTAAAGACGGGACTCCGGTACAGTTCCCGGTCAGCATTCCCCGGATGACGGTAGCCGGTCAGGATAAGGAGCTTAAAATTCCTGCCTTGCTAATCTATAAAACTGTGTGGATGCCCTTTGAACAAATTGCTTCCGCCCTGGGTTACCGTACCAAATGGGAGGATCAGGCCAATCACTTGATAGCAGCAAGCGCTGAATATTCGCCGGATGCAAAGTCGGCACCGGCCTCAACTGTTACAGCCAAGCCTAAAGCAGATGCACTCAAGCCTTTGAATGTGCTAATCAACGGTCGTCCGGCGGATATAAAGCTACCGCCCCGGGAGGAAAAAGGGCAATTATTAGTGCCCATTACAGCTATCTCCCAGGCGCTGGGGGCCCAGGTAAGCCAGGAGGTATACCAACGGCCAAACCAGGAAGCTGATGAGCAAGGAATTGAGAATCAAGCTACTCAGAATCAAGGAATTGAGAATCAAGCTACTCAGAATCAAGGAACTGAGAATCAAGCTACTCAGAATCAAGCTGCTCAGGATCAAGGTAGCTTGTTACTGAAGGTCATCTGGGCGGGGCAGGAAATTGTATTTTATCCAGGCAGCGAGCTGTATCAGGTAAATGGTGTAACTTATAAGGCACGGTTACCTGTCAGACAGCTTGACGGCCAGCAGTTCATGGGCCTGCAAGACCTGGCAGAGGCATTTACTTTTAATGCAGTATTCAAGCCTGCCACCGGAACCGTCAGCATCACAACCGCAGACTTCCGATCAGGGCCGGAAAGCTAATAGATTACGGAACCTAGCCTTTCAAGGTAGGGTTCCTTTTTTGTAGTACTTGACCATTAAACCGTAAAATTTTTAGTTTGGCGGAGAAACTAATGATTCTACCCGGCATGCTATGCGACAATAGGCATAGGCATCTGGTGCAAATCAAGTTTAGAGGGGAAGATTGGATATGAACAAAAAGCGCTGCCCAATTTGTGATGAAATACTTTTCGGGATAGAATTAAACAGGTCCCTCTGTGATGCTTGTGAAAGTCATGTAAATCGCCGGGCCAGAGTGTTTCGCGAAGGTCAGGCCGCTAATACTGATACAAAGGATGATGACCTGGGCGAATTAGTAGTTATGCGCACCGAAAGGGACACCATTGCTGAAGGATTTCTATGATAATTGCTAAAGGATTGCTACGAAATATAAAAACTGGGGGCTCCCGGACCGAAGCTCTAACTTCTGGACGGGGGTTTTATTATTTGTGGAGAGCAATATTGCAGAATCCAGTATTTACACACGCTTGCTCGTATTTTCGGAATAGCAGAAGGCATAAACTCTGAAAGCATTGGAAATGCTAGTGATGTGCAATATATATTTATATGGGGGGAGCGCATAAGCAGCATGGATAATCCTTCTCTGGAACAATTACGCCGGGAGTTATCCCGGGAAGGCAGTATTAACCAGTATTATATGTACCTTGCCTGGCTTTATGGGTCACAGTTTTCCACATTTTTGTTCGGCTATACTCTGGAGCAGAGCCAGGAGCTAAACAGGCATTCCCTCGCTGGCAACCGTGCTGCCCAGGGGTTTCTTAATACCCACGGTGGGTCAAAAGATAACGAGGATTTCTCAAGCTCTTGTTCCTTTGACAATGAGTTTTTCCAGGGGGCCATGGCTGAAGATTTGAAACGTAAAGACCTCTCTATGTTATTTATGATTGCAGAAGCTGAGCAAGAGTTCACTGATCGTCCCTTTATACGGGCTATTGATGTTTATTATAAGCTAAATCTGCCGGTGGGCTTATCTCAGGAACAGGTAAACCAAAAGGTCAGAGCTTTTGAATATAATGTACAAGAGGATCACTGAGTTGAAGCTTATCCAGTGTCTATCCGTTATTCTTTTCCCTTTGTCCGCAATGTTTCACCTAGTTTTAATAGCTTCAGTTTTGAAAAGTTAATTCCTTTTCGCTCCCACTCCGCTTGCAATCGGTCCCCTCATACTCCGCACGACCCATCCACCCCAAATAGTTGTGTTAGTGTCACAAAGAGTTCGCCTTGACCAATGCTGTGCAGGGACAAATATGAACTCCACTTGACCAATTTGTTTTCGGTCCCACCAGTAAAATTCCTCTACCTTTGTAAAACCCTTTTTTAGAAACCGGGAGCGTAATCCCTCGGGCACCAAATGCAGGGGGTTTCCTTTGGTAGCGCTTCTTTAATGTCATATTATCCTCGCTTATAATTTTAATTTTTTCTTTAATTGTTCAACCGGTTCCGGATAATGTCCTTTTCCCCGAATCTTCTTGGTGTAAATTGCTTTATTAGGGCAATGATGAAAACATGACCAGCATCCGTAACATTTTTCCATATTAAAAACCGGTTTTGGATTAAGTTCTATAGCTCCATATGGACATGTACTTTTGCAAATTCCATGCACTAACCCAATTCTTTAATACTGTCAGTGTTTTGCCACTGACAAGACCATATGTATTAAATACAAAAGCAAGTTTACCATTTTGAACAGGTAACTTATCGATAAACTGTTTTAACAAAAAAGGGGGAGCCATAAAATCAGTAGAACTGGCAAACCCAATAATTTCATATGCTGCTAGGTTTAGGTCGTTATCTGTTGCAATATTAAAAGGGTCAAAGGTTACACTTGTGATATGTTTGGCAATATACTGACATGCTAGTTTCGTGTTTCCGGTACTGGAATAATAACAGATAATACCTTTCATTTTTTATTGCCTCCTCTTTTTAAATTATCTTTGGTTGATATAGATACTGTTGTTATATCAACCAATGGTTTAAAAAATATCATCCTAAGTTATTTGCGATAGTAGCTAATATTCTTAGCAGATTTTCCCGGTCTTTACTGGTGATGTTCTTAAATATCTTGTTATTCATAGTAATTGCAGTTGAGATTAGCTTGTTTTTTATGTCCCTTCCTTTTTCCGTAAGATATATACTGAAGCTTCTTCTGTCTTCTCTGTTAATATGGCGGGAAATTAATCCTTTTTTTTCCATGCTATCCAGTATTCGCGTTATATTTGATTTCGTCTTAAGTGTTTTTTCACATAATTCTCTTTGGGACAGACCATCTTCATTCCACAATCTTATTAAAACAGCAAATTGATCAAGAGTTACATCATAACCTTCAGCAATAAATGCTTTTCTGAGTTCATCCTTTATACGCCAGGAGGTGTTGATCATGATAAAGCCAAGTGATTCCGTGAGAACAGTTAATTCTTTGTTTTTTTCCATATTTCCTCCAACTGGTATATTTTTGGTTGATATATTAATTGTAGTCATGTCAACTAATAATGTCAAACTTTTTTCGGTTTTATTATCCCAAACCACCACCCATGATGTTTATTTTTTCACGATTTATTTAATAGGGAGATAAAGGAACGATAGAGGACATAAAGGGTGGCTCCACCACCGAGAATTAGCAGTATAATCGCTAGAATCTTTTCCAATGCTCAACCCCCCTAACCGGTTTGCCCGTAAAAATTCATATTATAATCTACAACCAATTTCTATTTTAATGGCATACCCACTTTAAATAGCATACCCACAGAGAATATTACCATATCCATGAAACAGGGAACGGTTTTCAGCCTCCACTAATCTTTTTTCAATACGAGGAGGTATTTGCTGCTATGTGTCGAATAAATCAACAAAATACCCGGGGAGGGGCGGCGGACGGGATGCTTTCCTTTAACATAAGTATTCACAGCATAATCAGGAAAGGAAATCAGTTTTTGATTACCAAACGGCCTGCTACCGCTAAGTTTGGAGCTAACCTGTGGGATACGCCGGGGGGATCCCTGGAAATCGGGGAACAGCCGGAAGATGGATTGGCCCGGGAAATTCTGGAAGAAACCGGTCTGGTAATCAAAGTCGTAAGGCCGCTCACCGTATATTCTAAGATCGTAGAGGAAAGAGAAAAACAGATTATCTGCCTGGTATTCCTTTGCCAATTCGTCAGCGGTGAGGTTAATTTAAGTAAAGAGCATGTGGAGTACCGCTGGGTAAGCCAGGAGGAAGCAGGAAAGCTACCCCTGGTGGATTATCTCCAGAGGGCATTGGTAGATTTGGACAAAAATTTCTAGTGCAAATCTTAAGACTTTAGGTTATAATATATAAGGCAAGGAAGAGGAATACAGGGGAGTAGCTCAATTGGCAGAGCGGCGGTCTCCAAAACCGTAGGTTGCGGGTTCAAGTCCTGTCTCCCCTGCCATTTCAAATCACATGAGTCTTCACGGGAAGACTTGTTTT
>JAJZTU010000094.1 GCA_021848765.1 Bacillota bacterium | reverse complement strand
GTAACGGATATGCTCATACCCCGCCTGCTTCGCCTTCCAGGCATTTTTCCTTGCTTCCAGATAGCGTTCTTGTATTGATTGGATACTCTGACTATGCAGGTGGTACCGGCCTTTGGTTAAAACCTGTAAGTCCATTTTGCCAATCCACTTACCTGTTTGTTTGTAGCGCTCTTTGGCGTAACTCAGGCAATCGTTCCATACCCTGGCGGATTCACGATTACAGGCGAACAACCGGTCAAGGTCCGTTTTAGACGTTCGAAAAGCTGTCTTGATTACGCGGTACAAGCTATTTCACCACCTTTGCATTTATTTTTTACCACCTCAATCATACCATTTGTTGGCATTTAGAACAAGTGTTTTGTTTTGGTTAAAAGAATTTTTTGTGCAAGCGGGAAGCGGCATCCATTCCCCACTTTAGAAGTAGGGGTCTTCTGCCAAGCAATGATAAAGCTATTGCAAGTAGGCCAGGAAATGTTTCCCGGGATCGGGGAATTTAGAATATTAAGGGCATTTGCCGGGGTGCGTCCGCTTTTAGGTGGATCCGGCCAAGCAGAGGCAAGAATTAATAACGGAAGAGATATTTCCAGGGAATTTGCTTTAATTGACTACGAAAAAGACGGGGTAGCAGGATTACTGTCGGTAGTAGGCGGGAAGCTTACCACCTATCGTTTGATGGCGGAAAAAGCGGTTGACTGTCTGGCCGGGAAAATTGACAATACCAATCCCTGCCGGACCGGAACAGAGAATTTGCGGCCTGAGGCGACAGTTGCCCAGCTAGCCGGGTTGAAACATTACTTATCTGTTACGGCAACTACTAAAGCCGCAGAGCGTTTAGGGGCGTAAGCGAACAGGCTTCTAGCCATACTCAGAGCGGCGCCATGGAAAAACCAAATTGTTTGCGAATGTGAACAGGTAAGCCTGGCGGAAATCGAACTAAATGCAGTTGCAGGAGCAACCCTGAATGATATCAGGCGTAAAACCAGAATGGGCATGGGAACCTGTCAGGGGACGGTATGCACTGGAAGAGCCATAGGCCAATTGTATGAGAGCGGCCAAGTGGAGCTTGCGCAAGTACAGACCCTATTAGCGGATTTTTTGGGGGAGCGGTGGAAAGGAAACCGCCTGGTTTTATGGGGAGATCAGGTGCGGCAAGCGGAATTGGCCGCAAACCGGAGCCACGGGACCGGCAAGGAAGTACTGCATCCGGCAGTGCTGGTCGCTAAAGCATATAACTACGACAATTAATATGGGAGGGGAAACATGCGACGAAGCAAAATCATATGTACCATTGGACGGGCAAGTGAATCGCCGGAGGTAATTAAAGAACTCATTATGGCAGGCATGAATGTGGCCAGGTTGAACTTTTCCCATGGCACTCAGGTGAATTTGGGGAGGAAAGAAAGATAAAAATTGCCCTCATTGCCCATGATAACGAGCCACCGGCTACGGAGAAGTAAAGTGAAGAATAAGGATGATGAATTGCTAAATGAATTGGAATGAAAACAATAGCAATATTGGCATACGTTTTGCAAAAGACTCTTTTGTACGCATACAAAAACAAGTTAAGGAGGGGTTGAAAAATGGCATTAAAAGCGGCGTTTTTGTTCGTTGCCCCGGAAGTAGATACAACCGAACATAAGGCCTGGGTCGAAACTCCCCAAGTTCATGTCCTAACTATTGCTGCTAAAGATTACGAGGTAGCGGCACAAGTAGCCAAAGAGCTTGTTGTTCAGGGTATTCAGGCAATTGAACTGTGTGGAGGATTCGGTCACGCCGGGGTGGCCAAAATTGTTGAAGCTGTGGAAGGTAAAATTCCGGTTGGCGTGGTGAGATTCGACACACATCCCGGATTGGGCGGGAAGAGTGGGGACCGATTGTTTGGGAAATAATAAGATTCGGTGTCCAGAAATCGAACTGTGTTCGGTTTCTGGGCATTATTGTTTTTTCAAGTGGGCAGGGCGAAAGAAGACATATAAGAGCAGGGGTATGTTCGAATTCCGTATTCCGGGAACCACCCAGTGGCCTTATTCCGCCCATAACCTTAGACAACCTTTGGCACAGGATTTGCTTTTTTAACGGGTAGTGAAAAATCCCATTCAAAAGGGGGGAGTATGATGGCGTTTACCAAAGGGTAAATGTTTGCTTTATACCACAAAATGTGTCTGATTGATTCCTGAAATTGGAGATTATGTGGCTATTTCTTTTCCTTTAGACATGTCCATGGCTGACAGAATAAAAATCTCAAGGAGGGATAAACGAAATGCCTGAAAAACCAATATTCACCAGTATTCTACAGGTAGCGGTCGTGGTCAAGGACTGTGACGCCTCGGTCAGGAAGTATACCGACGAATACGGCATCGGACCATGGTCAATTTACGAGTTCAATCCCGATACTGTGGATAACATGATCTTACGCGGAAAGCCTCAAGGGTACGCTATGCGTCTTGCCCTGGCCGAAATTGGTGGAGTACAGTTTGAGTTAATCGAGCCGAAGGACGACAAGAGTATCTACGCAGAGTTTTTGAAGCAGCATGGCGAGGGATTGCACCACGTCGCCTTCGGGGTCGAAAACTACAACAAAGCGATGGAGTTCTTCGGGGGGAAAGGTCACGGTATTCTCCAGGGGGGTACCTGGCACGGCTTCACGTATACGTACCTTACTACTCAGCAGGATCTAGGCCTGATTGCAGAGATCTATGACCCGCCACCGGATTTCCAATGGCCTGAGCCGGATGCCGTCTACCCTAAGAAATCTTAAATCTCCTATTGAGTCGGGTATTCCCTCTCTTTTTGAAAGTAAATACCCGAACCTCTTGGTAGGACCAGGCTTGAGAATGTTCGAAAATCGAACACTGTCTTGAATCAGGACAGTGTAACGGTAAAGACAGTATAATCCGGGGATGTGGTTGTTCCTTGGAACAGGCTGTCCTGAAATAGAACACTTTAATAAAAAACCGCTGTGATATCAACCGCTGTGTTATCAGCGGTTCTTTGTTGGCAAGGGTTACCCTTAATTGGTATCGTTGTTGCATATTTAAGGTTCAGATGTTTTTTCAAAGGGGGATTAGTATGGAGTCCAAACGTTTTGTGATTGAGTTGGGTATGGGTACGGACCTTCACGGCCAGGATGTGACCCGGGCCGCGCAAAAGGCCGTCAAGGATGCCATCTCCCGGAGCTGTCTTTGTGGTGTAACGGAAATTCTAAACCTTCAGGATCTTAACGTAATGCAGGTTTCGGTGACAGTAGCGGCTCCTTATCCTGAAAGAGTGGATACCCAAAGGGTATTGGGAGAAATCCCCTTTGGCCAAAAAAATATCACGGTTATGAAGGGAGGTATGGAGGTAGCCGGTATGTTCGCTCCCCAACTTGGAGATTCCCAGGACAGCATTGTAGTAGTAAACGTAGCCGTAGTGGTAAGTGTTGACCCAAGTGATCTACGGTTGAATTTCAACGGGTAAATATGGAATCTCCGGTTAGAGAATCAAGGGGTTAAATTCGAAATCAAATACGAAAGGGAGGGAATTGTCGTGTCTAAGATTGTTCGGGTTAACATGACCGCCAAAACCGTTATTGAAGAAAGTGTTGCGGATACATATGCCGCACTTGGGGGGAGAGGCCTTACTTCTCAAATTATTCTGGATGAAGTTGAGCCTACCAGTCTTCCTCTTGGTTCGGGAAATAAACTTGTTTTTGCTCCGGGCTTACTCTCGGGAACAGGTGCACCTTCCTCCGGACGGCTGTCTGTCGGGGGAAAAAGCCCCCTTACCGGGACCATCAAGGAGGCCAATGCGGGGGGAATCACCTCCCAGAAACTTGCCAATTTAGGGGTGAAGGCCATAGTTTTGGAGGGGAAGCCCCAGGAGAAAAGCTGGTATTTGCTGAAGCTTACCCCTGATGGAGCGGAATTACTGCCGGCCGGTGATTTAGCCGGTAAGGGCACGTATGAAGTCACTGCTTTATTACGCCGGCGTTACGGTGAAAAGGTAGGCGTTATCACCATTGGCCCCGCCGGAGAAATGATGCTGCTCAATGCGGGGGTTGCTACTAATGACGGTGAAGGGAATTCCAGTCGCTACGCCGGCCGGGGCGGCTTGGGTGCGGTAATGGGTTCCAAGGGTATCAAGGCAATTGTTATTGATTCTCCTACTACTTTTGATGTGCCTGTAAAATCCCCGGAGCGATTTAAGGAAGCTGCCAGGAAGTTTACCAAGATACTTCTGGACCATCCGGTAACCGGTCAAGGCTTGCCGGCCTTTGGGACCAATGTGCTTATGAATATCATTAATGAAGCCGGAGCTTTACCTACCCGGAACTTTGCCAGCGGGCGATTTGATCAGGCCTGTGAGATCAGTGGCGAAAAGCTGGCGGAAATAGCGGTGGCCAGGGGGGGAAAGGCCACCCATGCCTGTCACCCGGGGTGTGTAATGCGGTGTTCCAACGTATATCCCCTGCCTGACGGTAAGGTCTGTGCTCCTATCGAATATGAGTCCGCGTGGGCTTTAGGCGCTCACTGTGAAATTGGCGATTTGGACACCGTGGCCAGGCTAAACTACATCTGTAACGATGTGGGATTAGACACAATCGAGGCTGGAGGCGCCCTTGGAGTTTTGATGGAAGCCGGGATAATTACCTTCGGGGACGGCCAGGCAGCAATTAATGCTCTTGAGGAAGTAGGCACAGGAGGAAGCCTGGGGCGGATTATCGGTAACGGTGCGGAATTTGTGGCTAAAGCTTTCGGTGTGACCAGGGTGGGAACGGTAAAAGGACAACACCTGCCCGCCTATGACCCCCGTGGCGCCAAAGGAATCGGGGTGACCTATGCTACTTCCACTATGGGTGCAGACCATACTGCGGGGTACAGTATTACTGCTAATATCCTCAAAGTAGGCGGGGTGGTTGACCCTTTGCAAAATGAGGGCCAGGTGGAACTTTCCCGTAACCTGCAGATAGCCACTGCAGCTCTTGACTGTACAGGGCTTTGTCTTTTTGTTGCTTTTGCGATTTTGGATAATCCGGACGGACTGCCTACCATTGTGGAGATGCTTAATGCTCAATATGGACTGAATTTGACTACCGAAGATGTTTTTAGTCTGGGGAAACAGGTTTTAAAGATGGAGCGGGAATTCAATACCAGAGCTGGCTTTAACCATGTGCACGACCGTTTGCCGGAGTTTTTTGTCAAGGAACCCCTTGAACCGCATAACAAGACCTTCGATATTACCGGAGACGAGCTTGATCAATTTTACAATTTCTAGCCACCGCGAAAAGCTGGGTTTGGAAATTATTTAAACTAAAACAGGAGCCTGATAAGATCAGGCTCCTCGGGTATATAAATCCAATAGACAACCGGCCGGAATGCTTGTATACTGAAGCTAAGCCCGCAATGCCAATATTTTGGCGAATTCACTAACCTCACCTGTGCTAAAATTCAGATTCATTGCTTTCTTGATGCTATTCAGCACTGTTATTAACTCTTCCTTATGACCTTTCCTGCCTTTTAATATATTCTCCAATACCCTAAGTCCGGATAATGGTTGATCTTGACCGGCTAACTTAATTTGGTCAATAATTTCTGCTTTAAGGACAAGTGTTACATTAACCGGGAGGCCCTGAAGAGCAAGGTCAGCGGACCTAACGTAGACTCCTTCTGCAATTTTGACTTCCCTGTACGGTAATTTCCTTCCTGGTTCTGTCAGCCATTCCTTGGATGTATGCTTTAGCTTTAACGCCGCAGCTTCCTGAAGGCATAACTCATCGGGAACACCGGCCGGTAAATTTTCGAATAATTCGGTGAATGAGCTGATTAACCGGTCTTTTATTAAATCCGGGTCCGGTTTATGATTTAGTTCTCTGGAAATTGTAGTCAGGTTTGACTGCATTTGTTCCAAGAGGAGTTGGCGAAGGTTTTCGTTAGGTACCATTAATACATTTGCCATAGTTTGAAAGTCGAAATCGAAAAGCAGGTTACCTGCAAAAACTACGTAGTCCCCTATTTCACCGGCGCCGTTTCCGGAGATTTTTCGCCGGTTAACCACTATATCGCAGTGGGGCCTGAATTGGGCAGGAATATTCAGGCTGTGTAAAGTCCGGATTGCCGGTTGCAAAAACTTTTGGTAGAACTTTGAACGGTCCAGGGGAACCAGCGGGTTTTTTTTATGCAAAACAAGCTGAAAAAAGATTTGGTTTTGGTCGAGATAAACAGTGCCCCCGCCGACTTCCCGTTTAAAAACCGGAATCTTATTTTTCATGCAGTAATCCAAATCAACTTCCGTAAATAAATCCTGGTGAAAACCAATACTTACGTAGGGTGAATCAGGTTGACAAACAACAAGACCTTCCCGGTCCACACGGGGTAGAGTGTGGTAAAAAATTTGCGAATCTAACCAGGAAACCTGGCCTAAATCGTAAAGTTTCATAGTAGACAACTCCTGTTCTGTGTTTGGTTTTTATTTCTGCCTGCTTGTTCAATCGTAGGAGATTGTTGCCTGAAGGAGGGGAAATTATGTCTACTCTTGCACGTGAATTCGCGAAATCAAACATAAAACAAGTTTGGAAGCAATTCGTACTATCCGGGAAAATCCAAGATGGTCTTGTGCGCACCGTTATTGCTGAATCCTGGGTGCGTTCCCGGGAAGCAGGAGTAAATCACTTAGACGGTTGCTGTTTGGATTTGCTTTCCCGGGAGGAAGTGCAGGCGCTTCGTGAGGAGAGACAGCAGCTTTTGGACATAGCCAGGCCAATTATGGATACTCTGTTTAAGTGTGTTCAGGGTTCCGGTTTTGTAGTCGTACTGATTACCGAAACGGGACGCATACTGGAGACTATTGGCGATCCTGATATCTTGGAAATGGCCGGAACCCTGAATTTTCTGCCGGGAGCCAACTGGTCGGAGGAGTCTGTCGGGACCAATGCTATCGGAACCTCTCTGGCAATTGGCAGTGCCATACAAGTTTCCGGCGCTGAACATTATTGTAGCAAACATCATGCCTGGACCTGTTCAGGAGGACCAATTCATGATCCTTCAGGTAAAATTATTGGTTGTTTAAATATGTCCGGTATGCAAGACCGGGTGCACTCACACACTTTAGGCATGATTGTTGCGGCGGTAGGAGCCATTGAGAATCAACTCCGTAAGGAAGAGGCGCAGCAAAGGCTGGCGGCTGCTCATAAACATTTAACGGCTGTGGTGGGTTCAATCTCGGAGGGCCTGCTTTCCGTGGACAGTGAGGCGAGAATTACCCATGTGAATTCGGCGGCAGCCAAGATTATAGGAATGCTTCCCAGTGAATTGGTGGGAAAACCCGTCTTGGAAGTCTTTGGCGAATCCCGTCAAATTAGAAAAGTCCTGGAAACGGGTCAGAGCTGTCTGGAGGAAGAACTGGTGATGGATGCTCCGAGAGGAAGGATTCACTGCACCTTTACGGCTACTGCAATTACTGACGAAGCGCGTACTGTGGGAGCAGTTGTAACGTTGCGGGAAATTAAGCAGGTGCATCAAATTGTTAACCAGATGGCGGGAGCCCAAGCCAGGTTTCGCTTTGGGGATATTATAGGTGAAAGTCCCCAGATCAGCGATGTTATCAGAAAAGCCAAAATGGCCGCCCAAAGCCCATCTACGGTTTTGCTTATGGGAGAAAGCGGCACGGGAAAGGAAGTATTTGCCCAAGCGATTCACAATGCCAGCGCCCGCAGGAATGGCCCCTTCGTAGCCGTCAATTGTGCGGCCATGCCCAGGGAACTTATCCAAAGTGAGCTTTTTGGTTATTGCGAGGGGGCCTTTACCGGCGCCAGACGCGGTGGCCGACCGGGAAAGTTCGAGTTAGCCAGCGGGGGAACCCTCTTTTTGGACGAAGTGGGGGATATGCCCCTGGATATGCAGGTTAACCTGCTGAGGGTTTTACAGGAGAAAAATGTGGTCAGGGTTGGGGGGGACAAGGCCATCCCCGTCGATGTCCGGGTGATTGCGGCAACTAATAAGAACCTGTTTAAGGAAGTTGAAAAGGGTAACTTCCGCCAGGACCTGTTTTATCGTCTAAATGTGTTTACAGTCAATATTCCGCCTTTGCGTGAGCGGGAAGGAGACAGGAGGTCACTTACCCAGCATTTTGTACAAAAATTATCACTAAAGCTGGGAAAGGAAATTTCCCGGATCCAACCGGAGGTTTATGAACAGGTGGAGGTATATCACTGGCCGGGGAATGTGCGGGAACTGGAAAACGTTCTCGAACAGGCCATTAATTTGGTGGAGGGTGATACCCTGTTCACGGAACACCTACCCGCTCACATCAACCCAGGGCCGGTTTGTGCGAAAATGGAAAGGGGAATAATCTCTCTGGCGGCGTTGGAACGCCGGGCTATTGAAGATGCCCTGGAAAAGTTCGCCGGAAACGTTTCCCGGGCTGCTCAAGCCTTGGGAATAGGACGAAATACCCTGTATGAGAAAATGAGGAAATACGGAAACAGCAGGTGAGAATTGGAGAATATTTAAGAGCGCTTTTGCAGAGGTGCTCTTTTTTTATTGTCCTGAAACCGAACATTGCCAGAAATCAGGACAGTGGGTCTAATCTGTTAAGCAAAATATAGTTTCTCGCCGTCTCCCCTTAAGGTGGTGTTCGGAAAACGAACAGTTATAACTGTTCACCAAGATGATTCCTGGTTTCGGATTGCGCCATTTTCCGGAAACGACGGGAAATACCGGGCAGTGGCGTGGACGTTGAACCGGTTTAGAATTTGGCACTGGTATTGCATTAATGCAATTCAGATAATACCCAGCAAACTCACTTAACGAGGGAGGGATGGAAAAAGCGGGACTGCCAAACGGAATTTAAACAAGTAGACCGGGATTAAAATTAAGGGAGGGAAAACAATGTCATTTTCCAAAGAAAGGCTACTGGAACTCTATAAAAGTATGGTAACCATCAGGACTTTTGAAGAAACTGCGGCTGAACTTTTTGCTAACGGAGAAATACCTGGTTTTGTCCATCTCTACAGTGGAGAAGAAGCGACAGCTGTAGGCGTTATTTCCCAATTGGAGCCTCAGGACTATATTGCCAGTACCCACCGGGGACACGGCCATCTTGTTGCCCGTGGGGGTGATGTGGCCTTAATGTTTGCCGAACTCTTTGGCCGGCAGACTGGATATTGCAAAGGCAAGGGTGGTTCGATGCATATTGCCGACATGAGCCTGGGATTTCTGGGGGCTAACGGTATCGTTGGAGCGGGTCTGCCCCTGGCTGCAGGTGCGGCATTTGCCTGTAAGTATCAGAACAACAACGGGGTAGCAGTTTGCTTCTTCGGGGACGGCGCCTCTAACCGGGCTACCTTCCATGAGGCCCTGAACATAGCATCTATCTGGAAACTGCCGGTAATCTTTGTTTGTGAAAACAATATGTATGGAATTTCTATGAGCCAGGAACGCCATCAGAATATTACCGATGTGGCTGACCGGGCATCTGCCTACGGGATTCCTGGCATCAGTGTGGATGGAAACGAGCTGTTTGCTGTGTATGAGGCCGCGGAAGAAGCAATTAGACGGGCTCGTCAGGGCGAAGGGCCCACCCTGATGGAGTGTAAAACCTACCGTTACAGGGGCCATTTCGAAGGCGACGCTACCGTTTACCGCTGTGAAGAAGAACTCCAAAGCTGGAAACTGAAGGATCCCATCAATAGAGTCAAAAAACGGATGATCGAAATGGGAGTTTTCTCCGAAGAAGAAAACCAGGCCATTTGGGCTGAGGTTAAGACCATAGTGCAAAAGGGTGTGGATTTTGCCAAGAACAGTCCGTTGCCGGACGAAGCCGAGCTGGTGGAAGATGTTTATTGTGACTGATTTGGAAAACAAAGAACGGAGGGGTGAAAGAAATGCCGGAAATGACTTATTCTGAAGCTATTAACGCTGCCTTGCGGGAGGAAATGCAGAGAGACCCAAAAGTTTATATCCTTGGTGAGGATGTGGGTATCTTTGGAGGTTGCTTTGGGGTAACCAAAGGACTTTTCGAGGAGTTCGGACCCGGGCGGGTCATCGATACCCCCATTTCGGAGACTGCTATTATCGGTACTTCTGTGGGTGCCGCTGCTGCAGGTTTGAGGCCCGTGCCTGAAATTATGTTTATGGACTTTATGGCCGTGTGCCTTGATGAAGTGTTCAACCAGGCAGCCAAGATGCGTTACATGTTTGGTGGAAGGGCAAAGATTCCGATGACAGTCCGTACAGTCTGTGGGGCCGGATTTGGAGCCGCCGCCCAGCATTCTCAGAGTTTAGAGGCCTGGTTTACTCATATACCCGGTTTAAAGGTGGTTATGCCATCCACCCCTGCTGATGCCAAGGGATTACTAATCAGCGCCATCAGGGATAATAACCCGGTTATGTTCATAGAACACAAGGTGCTTTATGGAACCAGCGGGCCGGTTCCCGAGGGAGAGTATACTATTCCCCTGGGCAAGGCGGACATTAAGCGGGAAGGCAAGGACGTAACAATTGTGGCCACTTCAATGATGGTGCACAAGGCTTTGGCCGCAGCCGAGACCCTGGCGGCGGAGGGAATCGAGGTGGAGATCGTTGACCCGCGGACCATCCTGCCCTTGGACAAAGACACCATCCTGCAGTCAGTAGCTAAAACAGGCAAACTGGTGATCGTGGAGGAAGCAGTGAAATTCGGAGGGTTCGGGGGAGAAATTGCCGCCATCGTGACTGAGGAAGCCTTTGACCTCCTGGATGCCCCCATTAAGCGAATCGGGGCTCCGTTCGTACCAGTACCCTTTTCTCCGGTCCTGGAAAACGCCTATATTCCCAGCGCCGGAAGTATTGTCAATACAGTAAAGTCCTTGGGTTAAATTAAGTACGGTGAAGGCTTGCACCTGCGCACAATGTCTGGTGCAAGCCATGTTTTCTCCATAAAATAGGCGGGCAAAAAAGCAAACAAAACAAGGAGGGAGGTGGGGCAATGTCCACGGTTGGAATCATTGCTAATCCCGCTTCCGGAAAAGATATCAGGCGGCTGGTCGCTCATGCCACCGTTGTTGACAATATCGAGAAGGTCAATCTGGTCCGGCGAATTCTTTTGGGTTTACAGGCTGTAGGGGTCAAACAGGTATTATTTAT
>JAJZTU010000093.1 GCA_021848765.1 Bacillota bacterium | reverse complement strand
GCTATCAAGAAATACGGGGAAGACTGCCCTATAGCTTATCCCGATACTGCCTATAAACTTCCCGTAATGCTCTCCCTCAGCGGCGAAGAAGTTACCAAGCTGGGTGACCTCCCTGCCATCCTGAGCCGGGTAGAAAATGAGTACCTCAGTGATGAACTGACTATAGAAGCGGCTAAACTAAATGGTGAAGCTGTTCTGTACGCTGCTGAGGTAATTGAAGCTATTAAGTACACTAACGGTGAAGATGCCTATGCTGATGATTACTACACCGGTTTCTTGAATGACCGGATTCTGCGGAAATTCGGGGTTCCCCTGGTTGACTTCACTATCCCCGGAGTTGCCGTTATCGTTGGTAAGGCCCGCAGCACTGAAGAACTGGCTGCCATGATCAAAGACCTCCAGTCTAAGGGTATGATGCTCATGCTCTGCAATGAGGTAATTGAACAATGTATCGAGGCCGGTATCAAGCTGGGTACAGATTTCATTGCCTTCCCTCTGGGGGATTTCACTCAGGTAATTCATGCCGTCAACTTCGCCTTCCGGGCAGGTCTGGCTTTCGGTGGAATTAAGCCCGGTCGTCGTGATGAAATGCTGGACTACCAGGCCCGCCGGGTTCGCGCTTTCGTGCTCTTCCTGGGCGAACTGGATCAGGTTCGGATCGCTGCAGGTTTCGGCGCTATTGACATGGGTTTCCCCTGCATCACTGACCAGGACCTGAAGGAAGAACTGGCCGACTGGTTTGTAACTGAAAAAGACTACAAGAAAATGGTCCAGGTTGCCCTCGAACTCAGAGGCATTAAGCTGAAAATCGTGGACATCCCTGTACCTGTTACCATCGGCCCTGCCTTTGAGGGTGAGTCCATCCGGAAAAAGGATATGTTTGTGGAGTTTGGCGGTGGCCGGAAGCCCGGCTTTGAACTGGTGCAGATGATTGACCTGGATTCTGTGGAAGACCATAATATTGAGCTCATCGGTCCCGATGTTGATCAAATGGAAGAAGGAGCAGCTTATCCCATTGGTATCATAGTTAAAGTCGGCGGCCGGAAGATGCAGACCGACTTCGAGCCTGTTCTGGAGCGCCGGATTCACTACTTTGTAAACTATGGAGAAGGCCTCTGGCACGTTGCCCAACGGGATCTCTGCTGGCTGCGGATTAGCAAAGGCGCTAAGGAAAAAGGCTTCCAGATGAAGCACTTCGGAGAGATTCTGTACGCTAAGCTTAAGTCCGAGTTCCCGGCCATTGTGGACCGGGTTCAGGTAACCATCATTACTGAGGAGCAAAAGGTTCTCGAAATGCGGGAGGTAGCCCGTGAAAACTATGCCCGCCGGGATGCCCGCCTCCGCGAACTCGTTGATGAGGATATTGATACCTTCTACTCCTGTACCCTGTGCCAGTCCTTTGCTCCCACCCACGTATGCGTGGTTGCTCCTGAGCGGGTCGGCCTGTGCGGTGCAGTAAGCTGGCTGGATGCTAAAGCTGCCTACGAAATCAACCCCCTTGGCGCTAACCAGCCCATTCCCAAGGGAACTGTTATTGATGAAGTGAAGGGCCAGTGGCAATCCTTCAATGAGTTTACCTACAATAACTCCCAGCGGACTGTTGAACTGGTTAACTTCTATACCATTATGGAATATCCCATGACCTCCTGTGGTTGCTTTGAGGCTATCCTGGCCATCGTTCCCGAGTGTAACGGCATTATGGTGGTTAACCGTGAACACGGTGGGGAGACCCCCTGCGGCATGACCTTCTCTACCTTGGCCGGTACTGCCGGTGGCGGCGCCCAGCTCCCTGGCTTTATGGGTATCGGTAAGTCCTACATGTTGTCCAATAAGTTCATCATAGCTGACGGCGGTCTGGGCCGGATTGTCTGGATGCCTAAGGACCTGAAGGAACTTATGCGGTCAGCTTTAGAAGACAAAGCCGAAGAACTCGGTTTAGGCAGAGACTTTGTTGACAAGATTGCCGACGAGACCATTGGTACTACCGGTGACGAAATCATGCCTTTCTTGGAGGAGAAAGGTCACCCTGCCCTCACCATGGATCCGCTGATGTAAATTAAACCACATATTGTGGGAATGCTAAGTTTGATAGCCGGTCAACAGCCCCAAAAGGGGCTGTTGACATGGCTGCAATATTACATATGAGAAAGGAGTTTGGAGAATGGGTTTAACAGGATTGGAGATTTACAAACAACTACCCAAGAAGAACTGCAAAGAGTGTGGGCAACCTACCTGCCTGGCCTTCGCAATGGCCTTGGCCGGCGGTAAAGCAAGTCTGGATGCTTGCCCCTATGTGAGTGATGCTGCCAAGGAGGCCTTGGACGCTGCATCTGCTCCACCCATTGCCTCAGTTAAAATTGGTAAGGGGGACAGGGAACTGGTTATCGGTGGTGAAACTGTGCTCTTCCGTCATGACAAGCGTTTTGAGCATCCTACCGGTATCGCTATCGAGGTTTGTGACACCCTGAGTGCTGATGAAGTCAGTGCTAAAGTTGACGCTATTAACAAATTGGTTTTCGACCGGGTTGGTCAGACTCACCAGGTAGACCTGGTAGCTGTATGTAACTGCTCCGGAGATGCCAATAAGTTTGTGGAAACTGTTAAACTTGTTCAGAGCAAGAGCAACTATCCCCTCATCCTGAAGAGTGAGGATGTAGATGCTATCTCCAAGGCTCTGGAAATTGCCGCTGAAGGCCGTCCTCTGGTATATGCCGCTACTGCTGCCAACTATGAGGCTATGACCGAAGTGGCTAAGAAGTTCCAAGTCCCGTTGGCTGTTAAAGGCGACAACCTGGACCAACTGGCTGAACTGGTTGAAAAGGTGGTTGCTCTTGGCTATAAAGATCTGGTTATTGATTCCGGTTCACGGGAAGTTTCCCGGATGCTGGCTGACCTTACCCAAATCAGAAGAAAGGCTCTCAAAGAGCGCTTCCGTCCTTTTGGTTTCCCTGCTCTGGCAATTGCCAGTAATGACGATGTGGTTAAGGAAGCTGTTGACGCCGGTGTTTACATCTCCAAGTATGCCGGTATCGTGGTAATCAGCAGTGCTGATCCTGCAGTGATTCTGCCGCTGGTAACCCTGCGCCTGAATATCTATACTGACCCGCAGAAACCCATTGCCGTTGAGGCTAAGATCTACAACATCGGCAACCCCGGACCTGATGCTCCTGTCTTCATCACTACCAACTTCTCACTCACCTACTTCTGTGTAGCCGGTGATGTGGAAGCTGCCCGGGTGCCTGCTTATGTTATTCCTATCGACACCGACGGTATTTCCGTACTTACCGCCTGGGCTGCCGGTAAATACAGCCCTGAGAAGATTACCGACGATCTCAATGCTTTGGGGGTTAAGGACAAGATCAATCACAACAAGATTATTATCCCCGGCCATGTAGCGGTACTCAGCGGTAAGCTTCAAGAGCTCTCCGGCTTTGAAATTATCGTTGGACCCAGAGAGTCTTCAGGTATTCCGTCCTTCTTAAAACAACGCTGGAACGCCTAGAAAGGGTTTTTGGCTATGCCAAATTACAACATAAAATTCCTTCCTGACGATAAAGAAGTCCAAATTGAGCCAACAGACACAGTTCTACGGGCAGCTGAAAAGGCCGGTATCGCTGTAAAGAGTGCCTGTGGTGGTGGAGGTTCGTGCGGACGCTGTGCTGTGCTGGTCAAAGAGGGTGAAGTGACCAAGGGGCAAACAGCCAAGTTAACCAAAGAGCAACTTGCTCAAGGTTGGGTGTTGGCCTGCCAGGTGAAGCCCTTAACCGACTTGGTTATAGACATTCCAGCCGAGTCCAGACTGTCCCAGCACCAGGTGCTGACTGAATCCAGGGGAGATAAAGGCCTGTTAAAAGAGGCCCAGTTAAAAGATTTGGGGTTGGCAGGACATCCTTTATACTGGAGTGTATATGTGGAATTAACTCCGCCTACTTTGACGGAAGCCTTTGATGACCTCAGCAGATTAACTACCGAGGTAAGAAGGATTACCGGGATTGACAATCTGCAACTAGGCCTGGAAACCCTGAAGAAGTTGGCCAGTACCCTGCGTGAGGGGGAATGGAAAGCCACTGTGTATTTAGCAGAAGGCAGTGGTTTTACAGAGATAGCCGATATTCTGCCAGGCAAGGCTGAAGATAAGTACTATGGGTTAGCCATAGATATAGGGACAACAACAGTAGTGGTTTACTTGGTCGACCTTGCTACCGGGGAGATCCTGGGCAGCAAGGGTGGCTATAACAAACAGGCCAAGTACGGTGATGATGTTATCACCAGAATAGTCCACGCTGTGGAGGAAAAGGACGGATTAGCTGAACTTCATGAAGCTGTAATAGGTAGCCTAAATGAACTCATTGACACAGTCTTAAAAGAGCACGGGGTCAGAAGAGGACAGGTAAAAAGTGTAGTCAGCGCCGGAAATACCACCATGACTCACCTTTTCCTGGGAATTCAGCCTACCTATATCAGATTAGAGCCTTATATTCCCACCGTAAACTCTGTTCCTCCGGTGCGGGCCAAGGATTTAGGCCTGCATGTACACCCTCAGGCCTGGGTTCACTCTTTGCCCAATATTGCCAGTTATGTCGGTGGTGATATAACTTCCGGTGTACTGGTAACCGGGATGGCCCAGTCTGATCAGTTGACCCTGCTTATCGACATTGGGACTAATGGTGAGATGGTCCTGGGCAACAGTGACTGGCTGATTGCTTGTTCTTGCTCGGCAGGACCGGCATTTGAAGGTGGGGGGATTAAGTATGGCATGCGTGCCATGCACGGTGCCATAGAAAGAGTGCGGATATTGCCGGGATTCGGTGTGGAATGTAAGACCATCGGAAACGGCAAGCCTGTCGGGATTTGTGGTTCGGGTTTAATTGACTGTATTGCTACCCTCAGGGATGCGGCCATTATTGACCGCACCGGGAAGTTTTCCTCCGACCTGGAAATCTCCCGGATTAGGGATACAGACGAAGGTCCTGAATTCGTCCTGGTCTGGGCAAATGATTCGGGAATCGGCGAGGATATCACCATTTCTGAGAACGACATTAAAAACCTCATTCGATCCAAAGGTGCGATTTTTGCGGGGATCCGGGTGATGTTGGGAATGGTGGATTTGCCGGTGGAAGCAATCGATGAAATACTGATCGCTGGGGGATTTGGTAACTATTTGAACATTCACGATTCTGTGACCATTGGATTATTACCTGATCTGCCTACCGAAAAGTATAAGTTCATCGGAAACAGTTCGGTAAAAGGCGCTTATTTGAGTCTGGTGTCGCACAATGCCCGGAGAATGGTTGAGGAGATAGCCCAGAAGATGACCTATCTGGAGCTTAGTGTGGGGAACAGCTTTTTGGACGAGTTCGTGTCCGCACTGTTCTTGCCCCATACCGATCTCAGTCTTTTCCCCAGTGTGCACAAATAGACCTGTAAAGCAAAGAAATAATTTTAACTCGTAACGAAAGGAGCGGGAGTAATGGCTGTTAGTATTTTGAAGGAAAGATGGACCAGTAAGCTTTATGAGACTACCATTGGTACCGGTGACAAAGCCGTAAAATTTGGTGGAGATTCCACCTTGCCCTATCTGCAATTTGAGGGGGAAATCCCTAACCGTCCTGCGGTGGCCCTGGAAATCACCGATGTTGAACCTACTGATTGGCCTGATTTCTTAAAGGCCCATTGGGAAGGTGTTTTGGCTGACCCTGTTGCCTGGGCTAAGCAAGCTGCGGAATATGGTGCGGACCTGATTGCCCTGCGCTTAGACAGCGCTCACCCTGATAAGGGTAATGCATCTGCCGAAGATGTGGCCAAGACCGCCAAAGCTGTTGCTGATGCTACCGATCTGCCTCTGATTGTTATCGGTTGCGGGGTTGAAGAAAAGGATGGGGCAATTTTCCCCGCCGTAGGCGAAGCCCTGGCCGGCAAGAATGCTTTAATTGGCTGCGCTACCCAGGAGAACTACAATTCCATCGTAGCTGCCGCTATGGTAAACGGGCACAATGTCATTGCTTCTTCTCCGCTGGACATTAACCTTTGCAAGCAGTTGAATATCTTGATGACTGAGATGAACCTGCCTGCTGAGCGGATTGTTATTGACCCCCTGATTGGCGCTCTGGGCTATGGTATTGAATACGCATACTCCATCATGGAGCGTTCCCGTCTGGGCGCCTTGACCGGAGATAAGATGCTGGCTATGCCCGTCGTGTGTTTTGTAGGCCAGGAAGCTTGGAAAGCCAAGGAAGCTAAAGATGTTGAGTCTCCCGAAGGTCAAACCTGGGGTGAGCAAGGTACCCGGGCTATCCTGTGGGAAGTTATGACTTCTACTACCCTCCTGCAGGCCGGCGGAAGCCTCTTCGTCATGCGTCATCCGGAGTCATTGAAGAAGTTCAAGGCTCACGTTGAGGAAATCAGCAAATCCAACGCCTAAGGATTAAGCCATTTGGCTAAGCATATCTGGCATTAGAAGTAAAATAAGGTTGTGGCATTGGTATCCACCTCGGTGTACAATTAGAGGTGGATACCTCAAAAACAAAGGAGGTATTTATTAATGGGGTTCGAAGTTATCGGTGAAAGAATAAACGGTTTGTTCAAGGACATTCGTCAGGCTGTTGCGGAAAGAGATCCTAAGCCGATTCAAGAGTGGGCTCTTAAGCAAAAAGAGGGTGGCGCCCACTGGTTGGATATTAATACCGGACCTATCGCCAGCCAGGAAGAGCAAGCTGAAATCATGGAGTGGCTGGTTAAGACCGCTCAAGAGGTAGTTGACCTCCCGGTTGCTATTGATTCCACCAGTGTCCTGGCCATTGAAGCCGGCTTAAAGGCAGCTAAAGGCAAGGCTATGATTAACTCCACTACTGCTGAACAAGCCAAAATGGACGCCCTGTTCCCCCTGGCTGCCAAGTACAATGCGGCAATCATCGCTTTGGCAATGAACGAGAAAGGTGTTCCCAAAAACTCCGAGCAGCGGATTGCCCTGGCTATGGAACTGGTTGCCAATGCCGATGGCCATGGCGTTCCCATGGAAGACCTGTATATCGACCCGCTCATTCTCCCTGTAAACGTTGCCCAGGACCATGTTCCCGAAGTACTGGAGACTCTTCGCCAGGTAAAAATGCTGGCTAACCCGGCTCCCCGTACTACCATTGGTCTCTCCAACGTATCCCAGAAGAGTCCTGACCGTCCCCTGATCAACCGGACTTTCCTGGCTATGGCCATGAGCGCAGGCTTGGATTCCGCTATTATGGATGCCAATGACGATCCTCTCATGGAAACCGCTGCTACCGGTGCTATTCTGTTGAACCAGTCCATCTACTGTGATTCCTATGTTAAGGTATTCCGTCAGAGATAAGTTTTTATGACCAAGCAAACTGTGGTTTGAAGATGAGTTTCATACGGATTTGCTGGAGAGAGCTTCCTTATGCAGGAGGCTCTCCTCCTATAGTTTTTCAGGCATGCCTCGCTAGGTATTATCTATGCGGGGTAAAATTTGGGAGGAAGCCGGATGAGCAAAAACAACAAAAACTCAGGTGTTGCCAATTTGCATCTTGAGTCTTCTCTTGAAAGTCTTCCCAGGGAAGAAATGTCTGTTACCCGCAGGGTGTTGGTTATCGGTGGAGGGATTGCCGGGGTAGAAACCGCGCTGCAGTGTGCGGAGCGGGGATTCCAAGTGACCTTGATCGAGAGATCGGAAAAGCTTGGGGGCGCTTTCGGTAAGCTGGCTGCCCTGGTGGAAGCCGGGGAGAACCCTAAGGATTACCTGCAAAGTAAATTTGGCCAGTTAGAAAAAAATCCCCTTATCGAAGTACTTACCCAGACTCAATTGGTGGATTTAACCGGGTTAGTGGGCAATTTTACCGCTACCCTGGTTACCGGTACCGGTAAACGGAAAGTCAAGGTTGGCGCCGTAACTATAGCCGTTGGGCTGCAGACAGTATTTTGCCCGGTTAAGTACGGGCTGGCCATGGAGCCTAATGTTTTGGGACTGACCAAACTGACCGGCGAGCTTATCGAAGGCAAGAGTTTTACGGGCAAGGACTTCACCTTTGTGCTTGGCAAAACAACTGAAAACTTCGTACTGCCCTTCATCTCCGCATTAAAGAATGCAATTTATCTTAAAGAAAAATTTGGCTCCGGGGTAAGCATTTTCTATACCAACATGAAGGTTGGAGGAGACGGGCTGGAAGCTCTTTACGGCCAAGCCCGCAATCTGGGGATAAACTTTTTCAAAATTAGTGAAAATTTGGAGTTAAAACTCCAGAATAATCAGGTGACAGTTAGCTTCCAAGACCCTTTCATAGGGAACAAGCTCCCCGGTAAGTACCAGGTGGTTTCGGACTATATCGTCATTCCTGAGGAGATTGTTCCTGTGGAGAATATTGCCGAACTGGTCGAGGTACTGAAGGTTAAACTGGATGCCGCGGATTTCCTGGGAGAAAACAACGTGCATGTTGGCCCCCAGTTTACCTCCAGAGAGGGGATTTATGTGGTGGATGATATCTATGCTACCAGTTGCCTGGCCCACATCAAGCAAGATGCTGAACTGGTGGCGGGGGAGATTGCCGGGAAGCTGCCTGCGGAAGCCTTTAGCGTGGAAGGTGACCAACCTCAAGTGGATGCCGCCAAATGCGTAGTCTGCCTCACCTGTTTCCGCTGCTGTCCTCATAAAGCTATTGAGATTCTCCACGATGCAGAAAAGTACAATAACTTATATGGTTCCGCCGCCCGGATGAATCCCCTGGCCTGTCGCCGCTGTGGAGTTTGTGTGGCGGAGTGCCCGGGCAAGGCCATTCAGATGCCGGGATATCAGGATGCCCAGGTAGTGGCAGTTTTGGAAGGGCTGGTGGGATAATCATGGCAGGTCAAGTAGCAAGGCTGGAGACTTTTCAGCCTGAGATTGTAGCTTTTTGTTGTGAGAACTCGGGATATTTGGCAGCGCAAATGGCCATAGAAGCCAAGCTTTCCTATCCGCAAACAGTCACCTTGGTAAAGTTGCCGTGTTCCGGGCGAGTAGATGCTTTATTCCTGTTAAAGGCTCTGGAAAACGGGGCTGACGGGGTGATGGTACTGGCCTGTCAAAAGGAAAACTGCAAGTTTTTGAAGGGTAATGTTCGTGCAGAACAGCGAATTGAAGCAACCCGGAAGACACTGCAGAGAATTGGAATTCAACCTGAAAGGGTAGCCTTTTGTCACTTAGCGGCCAACATGGGACATAAATTTGTGGAGGAGGTCCGGGGTCTGTACGGCAAGCTTACAGAATTAGGGCCTAATCCCGGGAAGGTGAGGAAATAAATGATCATTGCAAACGGCAAACCCATTGAGGAAGTTCTCAAAAGTTTAGAAGGCCATAAGAAGGTCGCTGTCCTGGGCTGCCGGGGCTGTGTGACTGTCTGTCTGGCCGGGGGAGAGAAAGAGGTAGGAATTTTAGCCAGCCAGATCCGGATGGCCAGGGAACAAGCCGGCCAGCCTGTTGAGGTTCTGGAGGGCACTGTGGAAAGACAGTGTGACTACGAGTATTTTGAACAGGTTAAGGACATTATTGAAGAAGCTGACGCCATTGTGTCAATTGCCTGTGGTGTCGGTGTCCAGGGGGTTGCTGAGACTTTCCCTGAAAAGGTAGTCTATCCTGGCCTGAATACCATGTTCATGGGGGCCAATCTGAATGTAGGGGTATGGGCAGAACGCTGCCAGGGCTGTGGAAATTGCGTCCTGGAAATCAGCGGCGGAGTTTGTCCTGTCGCCCGGTGCTCCAAGAGTCTGATGAACGGTCCTTGTGGCGGCTCCCAGAACGGTAAATGCGAAATTTCCAAGGATGTAGATTGTGGTTGGCAGTTAATTTATGATCGTCTTTCCAAAATCGGGAGAGTTGATTCCCTGCGCAATATTATACCTCCGAAGGATTGGTCAACAAGCCGGGACGGTGGTCCTAGAAAACTGGTAAGGGAGGATTTGCAACTTGAAAGCGGGAAGTAATTTAGAAAAACTATTGCGAGCCGGTGAATTTGTGGCTACGGGCGAAATCGGCCCGCCCAAAAGTTGTGATGCCAATGTAATTACCCATGCCGGAGAAATGCTGAGAAACCATGCAGATGCCTTTAACCTCACTGACAACCAGACTGCTATTGTCCGCATGTCCAGTATTGCAGCCGGGAAAATTCTAACCGACATGGGAATAGACCCTATTATCCAGATGACCTGCCGGGACCGGAACCGGATTGGTTTACAGAGTGACGCCCTGGGTGCTGCCGCCCTGGGAATCAAGAATGTACTTTGTCTTTCCGGCGACCACCAGCGTTTTGGTAACCACCCCATGGCCAAGAATGTTTGGGACATGGATGCCATCACCCTCATTCAGACTTTGGACGGCCTGAGAAAAGGTTATTTTCAAAACGGTGAAGAAATTAAAAAGTGTGAACCCCCCAAGTTCTTTATCGGCTGTGCCGCCAACCCTTTTGCTGACCCCTTTGAATTTAGGGTAACCAGATTAGAGAAAAAGGTTGACGCCGGTGCAGATTTCGTACAAACCCAGTGTATTTTGGACATGGAACGTTTCGAGCGTTGGATGGAACTGGTCCGGGAGCGGGGACTGCATGAGCGCTGCTTTATCACTGCCGGTTTAATGCCCATTAAGTCTGCTAAGGGCGCCCGGTACATGCAGAAGAATGTTGCCGGTATGATGGTATCTGACGAAATCTGCGAGCGCCTGGAAAAGGCTGAGGATGTCAAAGCTGAAGGTGTACAACTGGTAGTGGATCAAATCAACTATATTCGCAAAAATATTAAAGGAGTGGCCGGGGTTCATATCATGGCTGTGGCTTGGGAAGAAATTATCCCGACCATCATTGAAAAGGCAGGGTTAGCGCCCAGACCTAAAGTGTCATAATCGCCCTGGATGGAGGGGAAAATATTGAGTAAACAAGCTATTGTTGTAATCGGCGGAGGTATTGCCGGCTTATCCGGCGCTCTGTCCGCTGCCGCTCAGGGCTGCCAGGTGTACTTGGTGGAAAAGAGTGACCGCCTGGGGGGCCGGGCCATTGATTACTGCTGTAAGGCTACCGCTAAGTGCAACAAATGCTCCGCCTGTGTGGTTGGGCAGCATGTTATGCAAGTAAATAATAATAAAAATATTTCTGTCCTTTTGAGTAGCCAGGTAACCGGAGTTGAAGGCAGTGCCGGGGACTTCAGGGTTCAGGTTGCTGCTCCCGAGGGGGCACAG
>JAJZTU010000002.1 GCA_021848765.1 Bacillota bacterium | reverse complement strand
AGTGTGTTTGTAACGAAGTTTTCTAGTGCAGCAGTATTTTCAACAACCACTTTTAATAAATAATCGCACTCTCCGGCTAGATGATGGCATTCTAATATTGAATCACAGTTGTACTCGTTTACTTATGTCAGAACTGGTCATTCTGCCATTCTTTTTCAATAATTTGAGTATATCTAAGTCTATCTTATCCATAAATCATCTTCCCTTTTTGATTATTTAAGCATATTATATGTTTGTGCTTAAATAATGTAAATAAAATCATGAAAATATAAATAATTTTAGGTAAAAGATTAAATAACTTAAAAATATTAATATTTATTGCGCTTTCGGCCGGTGGAGTTAGCCAAAGATTTAGATGATGCCGTAAACAGGTTCGTGTTATAAGCTTAGCTAGCTGGATATGGTAATTGTGCCATTAATTTTATTGCCTCAAAGCTGCGATAACGGCTAAAATCCCTTGCATCTGATTAAAATTAATTGTATAATAATCAAGCCACGTTGGTTGGAGCTTAATCATTCCGGTATCTATGCTCAATTAAAGTTAATAGTTTTGTCGTGCTAGACGGGGAGGTAGCGGTGCCCTGTACCCGCAATCCGCTATAGCGGGGTCGAACTCCTGCCTTCGGGTTTATGCTTGTGAGGTCTGGCTTGCGTAAGTGATGTTGACGACCGGGTCCTACGCAACGTAAGCTCCTGAACCGTGTCAGGTCCTGACGGAAGCAGCACTAAGGGATGTCCGGCGTGTGCCGTGGGGGCGCCTGGTTCGAGTTAACTGCGCAGGTAACGCTTGGAAGGTAAATTCAACGGCAGGTGCACGGCTATAATATAGTTGACAGGAGATGGTTAAAGCCATCTCTTTTCAGTATTTGGCCTGAGCTTTGGCCGGGACGAATATTCAGATGCTAAAAAGAGGATTAGGGATAAACCGCAGCGAATTAGTTTCTGGTGTTAGAAGTGAGACGGGGTGAAGCTAGTGGCCTATGTAGCCATGTACCGGGAGTGGAGGCCTAAAACCTTTGCTGATATAATCGGGCAAAATCATATTAGCCGGACTTTGCAGAACGCCATGGAAAGCGACCGGATTGCCCATGCCTACCTTTTTTGCGGGCCCAGGGGGACGGGAAAAACCAGTACGGCCAAGGTACTGGCCAAAGCCTTGAACTGTCTGGACAGAAAGGGTATTGAACCCTGTAATGAGTGTGAGAATTGCCGGCGGATTAATCAGGGTTCCAGTATGGACGTACTGGAAATCGATGCTGCTTCCAACCGGGGGATTGACGAAATCCGTGACCTGCGGGAAAAAGTGAAGTTTGCTCCTTCAGAAGGGAAATACAAGGTTTATATTATAGATGAAGTGCATATGTTAACCAATGAGGCCTTTAATGCCCTGTTAAAGACCCTGGAGGAACCACCCGGGTATGTGGTCTTTGTGCTGGCCACCACCGAGCCTCACAAAATTCCGCTGACCATTATGTCCAGGTGCCAGCGTTTTGATTTCCGGCGGATTTCCCTCCAGGACATTATTGACCGGCTTAGGTTTATCGGAGAACAAGGGGCACTGGAGATTTCCGGGGAGGCCTTGTTTCTGATTGCCAAAACTGCTGAAGGCGGAATGCGGGATGCTTTGAGTATTTTGGACCAGTGTGTGGCCTTTGGCGGCAATCAGGTAGATGCTGCGGCGGTCCATGCGGTGGTAGGTACGGTGAGCAGCACGCTGATTGGCCGGGTAATGGCGGCAGCGGCTGAAGGGGATGTGACGGCTGCGCTGCAGGCAGTGGATACCCTGAGCAAAGAAGGCAAGGACCTGCGGCAGTTTTTACGGGACCTTATTGATTACTGCCGGGATTTGATCCTGGTCAGGGTTTGCCGTAATCCGGCGGAGATTGTGCGCACTTCGGTGAATGACCTGGCAAGACTGCAGGAGCAGAGTTCCCAGTTCAGTCAAGAGGAAATTATGGGCATTATCGGCATCTTCACCGATACCGAACAGGGAATGCGCTGGACCACCCAGCCCCGCCTGGTATTGGAACTGGGGATTATCAAGGCTGTGCAGTTCAAAGGCAACCAGGATTTATCAGCTATTGTTAAACGGGTTGAGGACCTGGAAAATAAAGTTGTCCGGATTCAAAGCAATCCTGTGCAGGGGGGAGAGCCACCTAAAGCCGCAGCTGTGCCCAGGGCCTCGGCGGCCAGGGCCAGAAGGCAGCAGGTGGAGCTTGGTGCAGGGGATGAAGCGCTTCTGGCCAGGATTCAACAGAACTGGCCGGAGGTTCTGGAACTGGTGAAAAAACAGCGGCGTGCCGCCCAGGCTCTTTTGGTAGAGGGCCAGCCTTACCATATCAATGGCAACTGCCTGACCCTGCTGTTTAAAGATGAATATTCCTTTCACCGGGATAAGGTGGAACAGCCGGACAATAAACAGGCGGTGGAGCAGGCGGTAAGCAGGATAGTCCAACAGCTGGTCCAACTGCGCTGTGTCATTGCCAGTGAGCTGAAAGGGGCACAAAGTCCGGTTCAGGAAAAGCAGGAAGGAGACCGGGCTTCACTTATCAGGGAGGCCAAGGTGTTATTTGGTGAGGAATTAATTGAGATAAAGGATTAGCCGGCTGGATTATCTAAATGGGTTAATGTCCGGATTATCCAAATAGATTTGGCTTAGGTTAAATTAAATCTGATTAAACAAGGGAGGAATAATAATTATGTTAGGAAACATGGGAAACATGAACAAAATGATGAAACAGGTCCAGAAAATGCAGCAGGATATGGCCAAGATGCAGGAAGAAATTGCCCTGAAAACAGTGGAAGCTACTGCCGGGGGCGGTATGGTCACAGTAGTGGCTAATGGCAAGCAGGAGATTCAAAAGGTGGAAATTAAGCCTGAGGCTGTGGACCCCGATGATGTGGAAATGCTCCAGGACTTAATTATGGCTGCTGTCAATGAAGCTATTCGCAAGTCCCAGGATATGGTTGCCTCTGAAATGAGCAAGATTACCGGGGGATTGAAAATTCCGGGACTGTTTTAAAGCGCTTTGAAGTCCGGTTTTCCTGTAAACGCTGGTCTGTGGGGGGAAGTGAAACATGTACTATGCGGAACCGGTAGCCAAACTGATTGAAGAGCTGGCCAAGCTTCCCGGTATTGGACCCAAAACGGCCCAGAGACTGGCCTTTCACCTGTTAAATTCACCCCGGGAAGAGGGTGTGGCCCTCGCCCGGGCTATTGTGGAAGCCAAGGATAAGACCCGGTACTGCTCGGTATGCTGCAATATCACTGAACAGGACCCCTGCCATGTTTGCACTGATACCGCCAGAAAGCGGGGAATCCTCTGCGTGGTGGAGGAGCCGAGGGATGTGGTTGCCCTGGAGAAAACCAGGGAATTCAAAGGACTGTATCATGTGCTCCACGGAGCCATTTCCCCAATGGATGGTATAGGCCCGGAGAACCTGCGTATTAAAGAACTGCTGGGCCGGATGGGGGATGGGACAGTGCAGGAGGTTGTGCTGGCCACCAACCCCAATGTGGAAGGCGAAGCAACAGCCATGTACATAGCACGCTTGCTGAAACCCATGGGTATCAAGGTTACCCGGATTGCCCACGGCCTGCCCGTCGGCGGTGACCTGGAGTATGCCGATGAGGTGACCCTGATCCGGGCCTTTGAAGGGCGCCGGGAAATCTAAGCTCAGAGATTCTAAAAACCTCCCTCCCCGCATATTCATTAGGAGTGAAGTCCCCAAAACGGCATTTGCGGGGACAAGTAGCAGACCGGTTCAAACTGGTGTGCCAGTTGCTGCCGGCCGGCCGGACGGGGAGAGGGGGTGAATACGGTGAGTGTGGGGGTTCTCCTGCTCATAGGGTTTGGTATTGTCCTGTTCTATCTATTGGGTACCTTCTTCGAGACTCCGATGAAGATCTTGTTTAAGCTTTTGGTCAATGGGGTATTGGGAGGACTGGCTTTAATGGTACTGAATTTCTTAGGGGTGATTGTGAACTTCAGTATAGCCATTAATCCCCTGTCTGCGCTTACTGTGGGGTTCTTGGGTATCCCGGGACTTGTACTGCTTATTGCACTCAGATTGGTTATTGTATAGAGTATATTTTGCCAAAAGCAATGTAATTCTACCATTGTTAACGGTTTTTGCCTTGACTTGTGAAATCAATTTAAATATACTATATCTTAACGCGAGCTTAGCGGGGTGGAAGAGTTTGGATAAACACTTTTCCCGCTGATTCTTTTTTTGCCCACTTGTGATAAAAAGTTTTGCGCCGAAACAAACTAGGGGAAATGGCCCTCAATCTTTCTGAGGGGGTGTAACTATGCAAAGATTAGTTGAGGCTTACATAGGGGAATATGCCAGTGGCAAAAGTGAAAATGCCATTAACCGGGCCATTGAGCTGGCCCGCCAGGGTAGAAAGGTTACTTTAGTAGACCTGGACCTGGTGGAACCCTTTTACACCCTGCGTCCTATCCAGGATGAGCTGAGACAACTGGGTATCGATGTGGTAGCCTGGGAGACTCGCAATACTATGGGCCTGGGAGAAGCGGGGAATATCCTCAAGCCGGAGATGAAATGGGTGCTCCGGCGGGAGGGAGATATCATTATGGATATCGGCTACGGGGTTGAAGGCGCCAAAACCTTGAACCTGGTGGAAGGAGCTCTCACTGACCCTGATTTGAAAGTTTTTGCGGTGATTAATGTTAGTAGGCCCATGACCTTCTCCATTCCCGATATCATTGAACATGTCCAGGGGATGGGCTTAGTCCAAGGCTTGCTCAATAATACTCATCTCGGTGATGATACCACAGCAGATGTAATTGAAGCCGGGGCAGAGGTTGTGGCAGAGGCCGCCCGGCTCTTGAATCTGCCTGTGGTGGCTACTTCGGTTGATGAACGCCTGGCTGCTCATTTTCCGGGTGGAGTAGACCGCTTGGGGCATCCGGTACGTATTTTGCGCCGGTTTATGCCCAAGGCTTTCTGGTGATGATGGCCCCCCTACTTGCCATAGATTTCAAATTTTACAGGAGGTGTTTGACCCATGGCTGAAAAGCCAATCCAAGGCGAGAGAAAAGCTTTCTTGACGGGTAACGAGGTTGTAGCCTATGCGGCTGTTGCCGGTGAGGCTGACATCATGTACGGTTATCCCATCACTCCCCAGAACGAAATCATGCACTACTGGACCAGAATGGCTCCTAAGTACGGTAAGCGGTTCCTCCAGACTGAGGACGAACTTTCCGCCGGTTTCACCACCTTGGGTGGGGTTTTGTCCGGTGCCAAGGCCTTTACCGCTACTGCCGGACCCGGTAATACCCTGATGCAGGAACCCATGTCCATGGCTGAAATGATGCGGATTCCCGCAGTGTTTGTTATCCAGCAGCGCGGCGGCCCGTCCACTGCGACTGTTATCTACTCTCAACAGGAAGTTACCATGACCACCTATGGCGGTAACGGTGAAGGCTTCCGGGTGGTATATTCTACCGCAACTCACCAGGACCTCTTTGACTATACCATTAAGGCATTTAATACTGCCTGGAAGTATCGTTTCCCTACCTTTGTGCTTGGTGACGGCTATCAGGCCAAGATGAGAGAGTCGGTCACCATTTATGACCCCCAGGCCCGGGGCATAGAGCTCATTAAGCCTACCCCTTACCTGGGCAAGCCTGGTTCCATCGGGAAAGACAGGGAAGTTACCCACATGAGAAATACTTATAACACTGAGGAAGAATTGTATGAAGTTGTTATGTCCATGGCTAAGGAATATGATTCCGTAGCTCCTGAGATTGTAGAATTTGATGCCAGGGAAGTTGACGATGCCGAAATCGTCATTGTCTCCCATGGTGTTGTATCCCGGGCTGCTCTAAGCGCTATGCTGGAACTGCGCGGTGCGGGCTATAAAGTAGGCTACTTCCGGCCGGTTACCCTGCGTCCCTTCCCTGGCGACCAGCTCCGCAAGGTTGCCGACAATGCCAAGAGACTTCTGGTGGTCGAGTCTGCCCTGGGCCAGTTCAATAAGCTGGTTCAGACCAACATTTATGGCTCTGCCGCTACCATTGATACTATTTTTAAACCCGGTGTGGGTGTTACTTCCGAAGAAATCGTGGCTAAAATCAAAGCTACCCTTTAATTTAGGGAAGGAGGTTGTTAGTGATGTCAGTTGCACCGCGCATGCCCAAATGCTGGCGTGAAGAATCCAAACCGCATAAATTCTGCCCTGGCTGCGGTCACGGCTTAGTATTAAAAGCTCTGGGAGAGGCTATAGATGAACTGGGTATCCAGGATAAAGTGGTATTTGGCGCCGATATCGGCTGCTCCCTGCTGGCCTGGGATTTCTTTAACTGTGATACAGTGCAGACCCACCATGGCCGGACTACCCCTGTGGTAACCGGTGTTAAACGGGCCAACCCTGATCTGGTTTGTATTGCTTACATGGGTGACGGGGGCGGTTACGCTATCGGTTCCCAGCACCTCTTTAATGCTGCTGCCCGGAATGAGCGGATTTTAGCCGTTTTGGTCAACAACACTCAATACGGTATGACCGGCGGTCAGATGGCTCCTACTACCCTGCCCGGGCAAAAGACCGAGACATCTCCTTATGGCCGGGATATAGAACAAGCCGGTTACCCCACTCAGGGCCCGGAGGCAGTTGCTGCTATTACCCAGGACGGAGCTTATGTGGCTAGGGGAACAGTTGCCAACTTACGTCAACTTAAGGGTTTCCTGAAGAAAGCTTTGGAAAACCAGATGGCCGGAAATGGCTTTTCCTTTGTTGAAGCTCTTTCCACCTGTCCCACCAACTGGCGGACCAATGCTGCCAAGACCTGGGAGTTCGTGGAAAAAGAAATGACCAAGTACTTTAAGGTGGGCGAAATTAAAGCACCTGGTCAAAAAAAGGAGGCGTAGGCGCAATGGCTAAAGCTGTCAAAATTGTTTTGGCGGGCGAAGGGGGTCAGGGCGTCCAGTCGGTCGCAGAAATCCTGGCGGAAGCCGCCAATACCGAGGGCCGGGAAGCCCTTTATATTCCTAACTTTGGTGTGGAGCAGCGGGGTGGGGTTTCTGTAGCCTACCTCCAGATTTCCGACGAAGCTATCGGATCTCCCAAGTTCCAAAAGGGAGACATTGTTGTTGCCCTCAGTGAACGGGCGGTACTCCGGACCCAGCGCTATGTAGACGGAAACACTACTTTTGTCTATGATACCTCCATTGAAGGGATTGAGGACCAACTGCCCAAGAACGCCGGCAGGGTCCTGGCTATTCCTGCTATTGAGGTATCCAAAGAAGAATTTCATCCCCGGGTTTTCAACATCTTGATTATGGGTGCGGTTATTGGGGCTACCGGTGTAGTGCCCCTTGACCGGGTTAAGGCCGCTATCGAAGAAAAATTGGGCTACAAGTTCCAGGAGAACCCCAAGTTGAGAGAATTGAACTTTGGCGCTTTGGAACGGGGCATTGACCTCGTACAAAAGGCACAGTAAGGAGGCTCAAGGATGACTGAAGCCAGAAAATATGATCGGGTTGAAGCTGAAAAGGGATTTTGGGCTGTTTTCCCCAGCCTGTGCAAAGGCTGTGGCCTGTGTGTTGAAAAATGTCCGGTTGATTGCATTACCTGGTCCGAGACTTTGGGTGTCTATGGTACACCTTCAGTAATTGCTGACCCCCAAAAATGCATCGCCTGCGGGATTTGCCAGACCGTGTGCCCGGATACCGCCCTGCTGGTGGAAAAGAAGGAAAAAGAGAAGTAGAAGCCAGGCTTAGATGAGGTACGGACTATAAAGCGGCCTCTTCCCGGTTACAGGGAGAGTCCGCTCGGATTGCTGACAAAACCGTGTTTGATGGGCTGTAGACAAGAGAGGTTGGGAACTTTTTCGCTCCTGACCTCTCTTGTCTACAGCCCAATTTTACTGGCTTTTGTAGCCACAGGGTAGTCAAAATACCCTATTTACTGTCAAAGTCGGGTTCAGCATAACAGAATCAGGCCCCAGCACCCCAATGGATAAGGATATAACAATAATACAAACACGATTTGTTCTTTCAAAACACTTGAAAAAATGCAGATTCTGTGGTAAGCTTGTCGATACTTATGCTCCTTATCATTAGGATTTGGACAATCAGGGAGGATGTTTGTTAACATTTTTGAAGGAAAAACTGGCGAAGTTGAAAGTTGTCGAACTACATGCGAAATAAAAAGCGAGGTGGAAAGATATGCCCTATCCCGAATTGGAAATAACCTATTGGCGTGAGATTCTGGATTCTACGCACAATGGCATTATTGCAATAAACCGAGCGGGACAGATCGTAGTTTTCAACAAAGCAGCTTCGCAAATCATGGATTATCCACAGGATCATGCTCTGGGGAAGAGGGTGGATAAAGTTATTCCTAATACCAAGCTCTTGGAGGTTATGGAGAGCGGGCGGGCAGAACTTAGCCAACGTATGACTATTAGGAATCGAGTAATTATTTCCAACCGCAGCCCGATTAGGCGTGGTAAAGAAACTATCGGAGCCGTAGGCGTATTTCAAGATATTTCGGATTTTGAGGAACTTTCTCACCAATTGGATACTGTAAAAGCCATGAACAAAGAATTAGATGCTATCATAGAGTCGGTTGATGACGGGATTGTTGTAGCCGATAGAAATGGTTTTATATTACGGGCTAATAATGCTTATCAACGAATGACAGGGATTACAACTCAGGAATTTGTAGGTAAGCACGTGCGGGAATTAGTTAAAGAAGGTTACATGCGTCGCTCAGTTACCGAAATGGTGGTGGAAAGGAATTCGCGTGTTACTATTATCGACATAAGAAACAGTAAAGAACTTTTACTTACAGGTAACCCTGTTTATAATGAAGCCGGTGAACTGGTGCGTGTGGTTACTGCTATTCGAGATGTTACTGAATTAAGTTTATTGAAGGAACAACTTGCTGAAAGCGAAGAGATTAGGAACCGGTATTATCAAGAATTGGAACATTTACGATCCCAACAGTCATTTCGCAAAATCATAACCAATAACCCGGTGATGAAACAAAAGCTTGATTTAGCCTTTCATGTAGCACGTGTTGATTCAACTGTCCTGATTCTGGGTGAGTCCGGAGTAGGTAAAGAACTGATTGCTCAACTTATTCATCGGGCCAGCAAGCGGGGAAAAAAAGCATTTATTAAAATAAACTGTGGGGCGATTCCTGCTAATTTACTTGAATCCGAGTTATTCGGGTATGAACCGGGAGCCTTTACCGGGGCGCTTAAAGAAGGAAAACTTGGTTTATTTGAACTGGCTCAGGGTGGGACCCTATTCCTTGATGAAGTAGGGGAACTACCCCTTGATCTGCAGGTAAAAATTCTACGGGCGCTTCAAGATAAGGAAATCACCAGGATTGGTGGCAAAAAAGCTATTAGTCTGGATGTACGCATTATTGCCGCTACCAATAGGGACCTGCAGGAAATGGTAAAAAATAAAACTTTTCGCGCGGACCTGTTTTATCGCCTGAACGTTGTCCCAATTTTATTACCTCCCCTGCGAGACCGCAAGGAAGACATTTTTCCGCTAGTAGCAGAGTTTTTAGGCAAGTTTAACAAGCAATATAATTATCAGAAATGGATCCATCCCGATGCGATGGAACGTCTTTTGAATTACGATTGGCCGGGGAATATTCGTGAGTTGGAAAATACCATTGAGCGATGGGTGGTTACCTGTCGTGATGATTGCATTGAGTTGGTTTCGGGTATCCCAGATTCCATGGCTGAGCAGGGCGGCCAGGACTTAACCTTGTTAAAAACGGCCTTGGAGAGAGAGGAAAAGCGGCTAATTACTCAAGCATATCACAAATTTAGAAGTACTCGCAAAGCAGCTGCAAGTCTTGGGATTAGCCAGTCTAGTATTGTCAAAAAAATGACTAAATACGGAATTGATAGCAATAGCTGTTAAAAGGCCTAGGTTAGGCCTTTTTTTTATGCGCTTTATACACAGACCCTCACCGGGATTGTTGACTAAAGTGATTCAAAATTTATTCGGGCGAGTATAATTTGAATCGGATCGGAAATCCTGATAGTTTTATATATTTAGATAAAGATATATTTCGGTTTAATAATACACTGGTGATTAACTGTGGAATCACTATGTTAACAGAAAGGTCTGGAAATTCAGGTTTTTGAATTGGTATGACTTTTGCAGCTAGATTAGGCCGAGACCGGTTATAACCAAACCTTATTTATTGCTATAAGTTACCGCGTTCATACCCTTCCATATCAGGGCTAGATAAAAGGAGGTATATTTTAAGTGATAGTTATAGGTGAACTCATTAACTCTACACGTAAGGCCATAGCACAAGCGATTGAGCAGAGGGATGAAGTATACTTAAAAGACCTTGCGCGCCGCCAGGTGGAAGCAGGTGCTCACTTTATCGACGTTAATGCTGCTGCTGGTGGCAATGAAATTGAGAATATGCAATGGTTGGTGGAACTTGTCCAGGAGGTTGTTGATGTTCCCTTATGTATTGATAGCCCGAACCCGGCTGCAATTAAGGTTGGTTTGGAACTTTGCCGGCAAAAGCCTATGATAAATTCCATTTCCGCCGAAAATGAACGGTGGGAAGAGGTGTTGCCCTTGGTAAAGCAATATAAAACCAAAGTTATAGCTCTCTGCATGGACAGCAAGGGTATGCCCGAATCGGTGGAAGATCGCTTACGGGTAGCCGATCAATTAGTAACAGGGTTAACTGCAGCGGGAATCTCAGAAGATGATATCTACCTAGACCCTTTGGTTAAGCCCCTGGGGGTAAATCATAACTTTGGCGTCGAGATCCTGGAGAGCACCCGTGCTCTGCGTCAAAAATATCCTGGAGTTCATTTGGTTTCTGGGCTGTCGAATGTTTCCTACGGACTGCCGGAGCGCAAACTGTTGAATCGGGTATTTATGGTTATGAGTGTAGCCATGCGAATGGATGCTTTTATTCTGGATCCCCTGGATCAGACCATTATGTCTTTGCTGGCTGCTTCCAGGAGCTTATCCGGCCAGGATGAATATTGCATGGATTACATTGCAGGGGTGCGAGCAGGCAAGATAAAAGCATGAGCTTAGGAATGCTGATAAAATTGTTCGAATTTAACCTGTGTGAAGGGGTCGGCGATAAGCAAGACTGGAGATGATCGTCCTTGGGAGCAGCTAACCGCACTCTAGTTATAGCTTGCGATGTATTAAAGAACCAAATTGAATCCTTGGGAGAAGTACATTATGACTTTATTTATCTGGAACAGGGGTTACACCGTACCCCTAAGATGCTTGCTGAACAGCTTCAAAAGACCATTGACGAGTCTTGTGGGTATTCCGTACTTCTGTTGGGATACGGGTTGTGCAGTAGAGCTGTAATTGGACTTCGGGCTGCACCTCATCAGAAGATGATTATTCCAAGAATTGATGACTGCATTGGTATTTCTATGGGCTCCAGAGCTAAGTACTACCGGGAGTTTCATCAAAACCCGGGCACCTATTACTTTACCAGGGGCTGGATAGAAGCGGCGGAAGATCCTCTGAAAGAGTATCACAGGTCAGTTGACAAGTATGGCGAGGATACAGCTCTTTGGGCAGCCTGGGAATGTATGAAAAATTATCAGCGCACAGTGTTGATTAGAACTTCCGGTCAAGTTCATGAACCCAGTAAACAGTATGTAACTGAATTTGCCCGATTCTTTAAATTACAGTATGAAGAAATGAATGGTGGTTTCGACTATTTAAAGAAGTTGCTGTTTGGGCCTTGGGATGAGGATTTTGTCGTTATTGACGGGGATATTCCCGCAGACGATGAAATGTTCAAAGATTAATCAAAGGAGGTGAGTAATATCGTATTTAAGTCGTTAGGTAGTCGTTTTTAAGTCGTTAGGTAGTCGTTGAAGGATGAAGCGGTTTCAAGTAAGCAGCACTATTTATTATTAGCCAATAACGATTAGGAGGAATGAAAATGAGCATGACGCCCCGCGAACGCGTGTTAACAGCTCTGAACAGAGGAGTACCGGATCAGGTTCCCTGGGTAGAAAATGATATTGAAGAAGCATTACAGGTACAAATTATGGGGACAGCGAATTTTACTCCCCCGGAGCTATGTGAAAAGCTTGGTCTTAGCGCTTTTGGCGCTCACTATCCTATGGGACAAGCTTCAGATGGTCAAGCTATGCAGACTAAAGAAACCTATAAAGAGAGCTACTATTATCCTAAGAAAGTCACCTTCGATTTCGTCCCTCCCTGGATTGCTAAAATGGGTGCGGATCAGGACACAGGACGTACTTACATTGAAAAAGGGCTGCTGGTTTCAGAAGAATCGCTTGCTTTATTCGATGAATTTTTACCAGATCCCCATCATCCTGCCAGGTATGAGAAGGTAGCTGAATGGATCAAACAATATAAAGGGGATTATGCGGTCTTTGCCCGCATACGGCTGGGCGCATCTTCGACCCTTGAGAGTATGGGTTTGGATGAATTTAGTTATGCTACCGTGGATAACCCGGAACTAATTAAAAAGATTCACTTGCGTTTTTCGGAGTGGTCGGCCCAGGTTGTAGACCATCTAAATGAAATGGATTTTGACTTCTTTTGGTGCAATGATGACTTGGCAGGTAACCATGGACCCTTCATGTCACCCAAAATATTTCGCGAATGTTTTTTGCCTAATATGCGTATCGTAGCTGAACGTATAAAAAAACCATGGATTTTCCACAGTGACGGTAACCTTTTTCCCATTATGGAAGATTTGCTGAGCCTGGGAATGACCGCTATTCACCCTCTTCAACCTGCAGCTATGGACATTGGCAAAATGAAAAAAGAATACGGACATCGAGTTTGTATTGTTGGTAATATTGATTTGGATTATACCCTGCCCCTTGGCACTGAAGAAGAAGTGGATGCAGAAGTACGTAACCGCATTCTTACAGCTGGACCCGGCGGTGGTTATATTATCAGCAGTGCCAACAGCTTAACTGATTATTGTAAAGTTGAGAATGTATGGGCTATGTCCAATGCAATCAAAAAATACGGGAAATACCCGCTGGAGGGATAAAGATGTCAAATTTATTAATTGAAATTCAAGAAGCTGTAATAAATGGACAACAGGCAAAAGTAGATGAACTGACTCAAGCCGCTCTGGATTCGGGTATAACACCACAGGCTATTCTCAATGAAGGATTAATCCCTGCCATGAGCACTGTGGGTGAAAAGTTCCAGAAAGGTGAATTCTTTATTTCTGAAATGATGATCGGCGCTCGGGCAATGTACGCCGGTCTTAACATCATCAAACCGCTGTTGGCCGGCCAGAATGCTGCAACTAAAGGTAAAGCGGTTATTGGAACTGTTCAGGGAGATTTGCACGACATTGGCAAAAATCTGGTGTGCATGATGATGGAGGGTGGCGGTTACGAGATAGTGGATATTGGCATTAATGTATCGCCGGAAAACTTTGTCCAAGCAATTAAGGAGCATAGTCCTGACTTTGTGTTGATGAGTGCATTGCTCACTACGACCATGGAGGTTATGGGCAAAACCATCAAGGTTATTGCGGATAGCGGTTTGCGCGAGAGCGTATTTATAGGTGTGGGCGGTGCCCCGGTTACCCAGAAATTTGCTGATTCTATCGGCGCAGACTTCTTTTCACCCGATGCCGGGGATGCTGTTTCCAAAGCTAATGTATTACTGGTTGCAAAGTAGAAGGGAGAATGAATATGTCTGTACAGTTAAATCAACATGTCGGCATTCCCCAAAGGCTGGAACGATTGCCTCTAAGCTCCTACCAAAATAAAATATTCTTGATTATTGCTACTGCATGGTTCTTCGATTCCGTGGATCTGGCTATGCTGACCTTCGTTTTAGGTTCTCTCAAGACATTTTTTAAGCTAACTGCTGTCCAGGCCGGCCTTTTATCCAGTGCCAGTTTTTTGGGGATGTTTTTAGGTGCCGGTATATCCGGCATGCTGGCCGACCGCTTCGGTCGTAAAGTTGTCTTTCAGTGGAGTATGGTATTATGGGGCTTGGCCAGTTTCCTTTGCGCTGCGGCTCAAACACCAACTCAACTGGCAATTTTCCGGATTTTGTTAGGTTTTGGAATGGGAATGGAATTCCCGATTGGCCAGTCTTTAATATCTGAATTTATCCCTGCCTCTAAACGCGGTCGCTACATTGCCTTATTAGAAGGTTTTTGGCCTCTTGGTTTTCTCGGGGCTGGTTTGCTGGCTTACTTTATTCTGCCCGTCGGTGGTTGGCGCTGGGTATTTTTAGCCGAGGGTATTCCCGCGATTTTTGTACTGATTATTCGCAGGTTTGTTCCGGAGTCACCTCGCTGGCTGGAAAGCGTTGGCCGTAATCAAGAAGCCGATAAAGTAATGACCGCTTTCGAAGAAAAAGTGCAAACAGCTTCGGGTCTTAAGGAGTTACCCCCTCCGGTGAAGGTACCTAATGTTGTCGATTCAGGTGAGCGAAAGTTTTCCTTCCTGGACCTGTGGTCACCTGGGTACGTTAAGCGGACAATTATGGTCTGGTCCTTATGGTTTTTTGCCCTGCTGGGTTATTATGGCCTAACCACTTGGCTGGGTGCCTTTCTGCAGCAGGCCGGCTACTCAGTAACTAAATCAGTGTTCTATACTCTGACTATTTCTCTGGCAGGTGTACCTGGGTTCTTTACAGCAGCTTATCTGGTTGAAGCCCTTGGCCGTAAACCTTCTGCTGCAATCATGCTGCTCGGTTCCGCAACTGCTGCCTATTTCTACGGTACAGCCGCTAATGTAACCGCCCTCGTTACTTACGGTTTATGTATGCAGTTTTTTATGTTTGGTATGTGGTCTGTCTTATACGCTTATACTCCCGAACTTTATCCTACCCGGGCCAGGGCCACGGGGGCAGGGATGGCTTCTTCAATCGGTCGTCTGGGTTCGCTTTTAGGTCCATATATTGTAGCTCTTGTATTACCAAAGGCCGGCCAATCCGGAGTCTTTGCCCTGGGTGCTGCCTCCTTTATAATCGCTGCCCTGGTGGTACTGGTTCTGGGGGAAGAGACCAAAGGAAGGGCGCTGGAGGATATTTCCCATTAATCTATGGTTTGAGTAAAAGGATAGAATCATTAATTTTAAGGAGGAGAAGAAATGGCTCTTTGGGGAACAGAAAAAGAAGGGGAAACAAATCTGCAGCAAGAAGCGATTACGCAAAAGATGACAGCAGCACAGGTACTTGTTTATTTTTTAGAACAGAAAGGGGTTACTCAATTATACGGAATCCCAGGTGCTGCCATACTGCCTTTTTATGATGCGGTTTTGGACAGTGACAAGATTCACTCTTATGTAGTTCGTCACGAACAAATGGCAATTTTTATGGCTGACGGATATTCCAGAGTTACCGGGAAAGTTGGGGTTTGTGCCTGTACATCAGGACCCGCTGCCACTAACTTTTTAACCGGACTTTACAGCGCATATGTAGATTCTGTACCGTTGCTTGCTTTCACAGGCCAAGTACCTTTTGCCTTCGTAGGTAAAGATGCATTCCAGGAAGCTCCCATTACAGAAATGGCTAAGCCGGTTACTAAAGCAGCTTACCTGGTAGAAAAAGCTGAGGAGTTGCCCAAAATTATCAAAGAAGCTTGGCGGACAGCTACCACCGGTCGTAAAGGTCCGGTGTTAATTGACCTGCCTCTTGATGTACAGAAGGGAATGGTTGAAGTCGATCTCAGTGAATTAGTCGCAGAGGAGCCGGAAGTTCTGCCTCAGGCTACCGATAAAGAAGTGCAGAAGGCTTTTGAGATGCTCAAAGCAGCGGAGCGCCCTGTCTTATTGGTGGGGGGTGGAGTGGTATTGTCTGACTCAACTTCTGAGTTGATGACTTTGGCGGAGACTCTTCGGATTCCGGTGGTTTGCACACTGATGGGCAAAGACTGTTTCCCGAATGATCACGAGTTATTTGCAGGTATGATGGGTACCATCTGTCAGACACCCCTTGGCAATAAAACAATTCTGGAGTCTGACTTGGTTATTTGCTTGGGCGGGCGTTTTGGTGACCGGGGCACCGGTAGTGTAGGTGTATTTAAAGAAGGACGTAAAATCATTCATGTCAACTTTGACGAACAGGAAATAGGCCGCCAGGTTCCAACCGAATTGGGGATAGCCGCTGACTTAAAAGGGTTTTTACAAAAACTGAATGCAGTAATAAAGAGCAATAATTTTCAGCCTGACGACAAGGCAGAAGAAAGAATCAGAATCTTAGGGGAGGACAAGCCTAAATTGGCACGGCAGACCGAGTTTGACACCATCCCGATGAAACCCCAACAGGCTATCGCTGAGTTGCGGAAACACTTGAAGAGAAATGCCATTGTTACCCATGATTGCGGTATTAGCCAGATTTGGTCTTCCCAATTGTTTGATTCTTATGAGCCTAGAACATATTTAATAACCGGCCGGGCAGGAACTATGGGTTGGGGTCTTGGTGCAGCCATGGCAGCAAAATTGGCCAAACCTGAGGTGCAATGTGTAAATCTGCTGGGCGATGGCAGTTTAGGGATGTCTCTTCAGGACCTTGCTACGGCAGCTAAGCATAATATCCCTGTTGTAGTATTCCTGCTTAACAACTCACTCCTCGGCTTAATCCGCCAGCAGCAAAACTTATTCTTCAACGAGCGGTGGATATCCACTGAGCTGGATTATGAAAATGCAGAAATGGGTCATAACCGGGGGATTGATTTTGTGGCCCTGGCTAAATCAATGGGTGTGGGTGCAGAACTGGTAGAAAAACCAGAACAAATCCGGGAAGCCCTGGACAGGGCTTTTGCCTTGGAACGTCCGTATTTAATTGAAGTGCTGGTAGATCCTCTGGCTGTCTGTTCAGTATCCAGAGACGGCACTATTAAAGGTGTAAAGGAAACCGTCTAAAGTAATAACAATAGGAGGGTATCCGGATGCTGAAAGATCTTCATTCCATGATGAAGGTTGGAATTGTTCAATTTATGGCCTACCCTGCTACAATTGGCGGTGATGGCCCGATTATTGAAACTATAAGCAAAATTGCCACTGACGACTTTTTCGGGGCCATAGAAGTAACCAGGATTAACGATCCGGAAATCAGAGGCAAAGCAGGCACAATTTTACACCACTCCCGTTTAGCCGTTGGATTTGGAGCTCAGCCCGTACAGTTAGGCAACAAGTTGAATCTTAATTCTTTTGATGCCCAGGAAAGGTCTAACGCAGTAACCAGGATTAAAGAGCTGCTGGAACAGGCATACCAGGTAGGGGCTAAAAATCTCGCCCTTCTAAGCGGCCGTGACCCGGGAGATCTACAAAGACCGGCTGCCCTTGAATTGTTGGTCGCTTCTTTAACAGACATTTGTAGTTATGCCCAAGAAAAATTTGGTCTGGGCATAATTCTGGAAGTCTTTGACCGGGACGTGGACAAATGCTGCCTTATTGGTTCCACCGGGGATGCTGTTAAAGTAGCTGAAGGGGTCAAGAAAGTCTGTTCAAATTTTGGCTTAATGATTGACTTAAGTCATTTGCCGCAGCAGAGGGAAACAGCGCGGGAAAGCCTGACCATTGCCAAAGATCATTTAGTACACGTTCATATCGGCAACTGTATTACAAAGCATAACAATCATCCGGCTTACGGTGATCAGCATCCCCGTTTTGGTATTGCTGAAGGAGATGTTGATGTGCCTGAACTGACTGAATTCTTGAAGGTTTTACTGGATATCGGATATTTGCGTGACAATGATCCCAGAGTAGTGGCCTTCGAAGTGAGGCCAATGCAAGGTGAAGAACCTGATTTAATAATCGCCAATGCCAAACGCACTCTACGGGAGGCTTGGGCCAGACTTTAGGACCAATTTCATAGCGTTTAAATATTTCCCCAGGGCTGAAGGGCCCTGGGGTAAAGGAGGGGGGGTTAGATGGGGGTTCTCGATGAAGTTTATGAAGCGCTTAACACCTGTGCCAGGTGTGGTTTCTGTCATACCGCTTGTAAAGTTTACAAAACCCATTTAAGTGAGGTATATGTTCCAAGGGGAAGGGTCAGATTAATCAAAGCTGTAGCTGACGGGGAACTCGAGATTGATGAGGCCTATGAAAATGCCATTAATAGCTGTTTGTTGTGTGGTGAATGTGCAGTTTCCTGTCCCAGTGGAGTTAAAGCCCACAAGCTGATTTTAGCTGCACGGCGAGATCTGAAACTGAAACAAGGGTTACCTTTTAGCAAAGCTGTAGGGTTAAAGTGGGTCTTTCCTAAACCGGGGAATTTGGAGTTAGCGTTTAAATTTTTTGACGGTTTCCGCAGGACCATTCTAAATCGTCTCGGAGGATTTGCAGAATTCCGGGGAATTGATGTTAAAGGTCTACCGGTTGCCAGTGAAAAATTTACCGATCAGGTTCCCGAATTTAACGCTGTTCAGAATCCGGTTAAACGCGTAGCATTCTTTGTAGGGTGTATGATGAATCACACTATGGACGGTACAGGGCACTCTGTTATTAAGGTTCTAAACAGTAACCAATGTGAGGTAATAGTACCCAAACAGCAGGTTTGTTGCGGAACTCCCATGTTTTCGTACGGGGAATTTGAAACTGCCAAGGAAGTAGCGCGCACAAATATTCTACTGTTCGAAAACTATGGTGTGGATGCCGTAATTACAGCCTGTGCGTCCTGTGGATCCATGTTAAAGGAGCATTATCCAGAACTTTTTGCCGATGAGCCAAACTTCCTGCCCAAGGTAAAGGAGTTTTGTCAAAAGGTTTTTGATTTTTCGGAGTTTTTATTGGACAACTTTGAGCTGGATACGGTCACACTCTTACCAAATCCTGCAAGAGTTACCTACCATGACCCCTGTCATATGGTCCGTGGTCAAGGAATTACCGAACAGCCTCGAAAAATTCTAAAAAGTATTCCAGGTATACAATTTGTGGAGATGGCGGAAGCCAGCCGTTGCTGTGGCGCCTCCGGACTCTTCCAGGCTTATTTCCATGATATTGCCAAGGATATTTCGGCCCAGAAGGTCCGGAATATTGAAGAGACCAATGCTGAATTGGTAGTGACCAGCTGCCCGGCCTGCCAGCATAGAATTCAGGGGTCCTTGAGGCTTGCGGGAAAGGAACAAAAAGTGGTTCATATAGCTGATTTGTTAGCTCAGGCTTACCGGTAAAAAATAGATCAAGGGCCGAGGTCTTAACTGACATGAAAATTTTGATAACTGGGAGGTAAAAAATGGTGCAATTTGTTGAACCTCAGTTACACGAACTGGCTGACAACTGCAAGAGGATGAGACAGTGGATTTTAACGACAACCAATAAAGCCGGAAGTGGTCATCCGGGGGGTTCTTTGTCTGCAGTGGAAGTGATGGCAGTCCTTTATATGAAGATAATGCGAGTTGACCCTGAAAATCCGGATTGGGACAGGCGCGATTACTTTTTTCTATCTAAGGGCCATGCTGCACCTGTATTGTACGCTGCTCTTGCAGAGAGAGGTTTTTTTCCGGCAGAGGAATTAATGACTTTACGCCAGGCAGGCAGCCGTTTACACGGGCATCCAAGCAGTGAGTGTACCCCCGGCGTAGATATTTCTTCAGGGTCTCTAGGGCAAGGTTTGTCTATTGCCAATGGGGTTGCTCTTGCGGCCAGGTTAAAAGGCACAGAGCAAAGGGCATATGTTCTCCTGGGAGACGGTGAGATCCAGGAAGGTCAGGTATGGGAGGCAGCCATGACCTCAGCTCACTATAAACTGGATAATGTTTGTGCGATAGTAGATTATAACCGTTTGCAGTTGGATGGACCGGTTGATGAAGTAAAAACCTTGGGCAGCCTGCGTGCCAAGTGGGAGGCCTTTGGTTGGAATGCCATTGAAATAGACGGTCATCATCTGCAGGAAATCTATAACTCATTCGAAAAAGCTAAGGAGGTCAAGGGGAGGCCCACTGTGATTTTGGCCCATACCGTAAAGGGTAAAGGTGTATCGTTTATGGAAAATCAAGTGGGTTGGCACGGTGTTGCACCCAATGATGAACAGTTAGAAATTGCATTGAAGGAGTTGAGATAGAATGAGCAAAACTCTGGCGCCACGGGAAGCCTTTGGCAAAGCTCTGGTTCAATTGGGGGCGGAAAACGAAGACATTCTTGTACTTGATGCGGATTGTTCGAAAGCCACCATGACCTCATTGTTTCAAAAAGAGTTTCCCCACAGGTTTTTTAATCTAGGAATTGCGGAGGCGGACCTGGTTGGGACAGGAGCGGGCTTGGCCCTGGCAGGTAAAACTCCTTTTGTTAATGCCTATGCCAACTTTTTGACCGGGAGAGCCTGGGATCAAATAAGAATTTCAGTTTGTTATGCCAATCTTAATGTAAAGGTTATCGGACATAATTCCGGCACATCACCCGGCCAGGAGGGGCCGACTCATCTTCCGCTGGAAGATATTACTCTGATGAGAGCATTGCCAAGGATGACAGTAATTGAGCCTGCTGACGGGGTTGAAATGGCAAAGGCAGTCCGGGCATTAGGAGAACATGAAGGACCTGCCTATCTGCGGGTTGGCCGGATGCCTACTCCGATAGTTAACCGGGAAGCAGGCCGGTTTGTGATTGGAAAGGCTAATGTGTATCTTGAGGGTAAAGATGCAAGCATTTTAGCCTGTGGAGTGATGCTTTCCAAGGCATTGGAAGCTGCGGAAGAATTAAAGGCTGAAGGGATTTCTGTTGACGTTATTAATGTGCATACTATAAAACCTCTGGACAGCAGTTGTATTCTTGAGGCTGCTTCCAGGACCGGAGCGGTGGTGACAGCTGAAGAACATACGGTAATCGGGGGTCTTGGCGGCGCTGTAGCGGAGCTTTTGGCCCAGAATCTCCCGGTACCTGTAAGGATGGTTGGTGTCCAGGATAGATTTGGCCTGTCCGCAAAAATGCCGGAACTGCATGAAGCTCTTGGTTTAACCAGAGAAAATATCATCAAAGCCGTGAAAGAAGTGATTTCAGCCAAGAAGTAGGCAAAGTCCAGGCAGCAAATGAGGTGGTGAAATGAAAGAAAGTAGCGGCGTGCTGGTTAAAGAGGAGCTGTTTGGGGAACTGCCGCCTGAATGGCCTGACAGTAATTTGCTGTTTAAGATCCAGCAGAATGTAAAAGAGTTGAAAAGGAAGGTTGTCGTTTTAGACGATGACCCGACCGGTTCTCAAACTGTCCACGGGATTTTTGTCAGAACAAGTTGGACTGTGGAAGAATTGAAAAACTCCCTGGGAAGTGAAGAAGATCTCTTTTTCATCCTGACTAACACTCGCAGCCTTCCGAGGGAAAAGGCCAGAGAAATCAACGCTGAAATCGCCAACAATCTCTGTCAAGCTGCCAGTGAACTGGGTTGCGAATTTACAGTGATCAGCCGTGGGGACTCCACCTTACGGGGGCATTTCCCCGATGAGGTGGAGGTCCTCGAAGAGGTTTTAGGTGAAAAAGGATTAATATTTGCCGGGCAAATCCTGGTTCCCGTTTTTTTGGAGGGCGGAAGATATACAATTGGCGACACTCATTTTGTACAAGACGGCAAGTTTTTGATTCCTGCAGCTGAGACAGAGTTTGCCCGGGATAGTGTATTTGGCTATCGTAATTCCAATTTGGGCTTATATATAGAAGAAAAGACCGGTGGCAGGATTGCGGTCAGGGATGTTATCAGTATTGGCGTTTCTGAGATTAGGACCGGAGGCCCCCGACTGGTAGCTCAAAAGCTGGCCCGGGTAACCGGTGGAAAAACTATTGTTGTCAACAGCGCTTCCTATAGAGATCTGGAAGTGTTCGTTTTAGGTCTATTAGATGCAGAGGCCCAAGGAAAACGCTTTATAGTTAGATCGAGCGCTTCTTTCGTAAAAGTGCGTGGCGGCATTTCCAGCCGGTCTCTTCTAAACCATCAGGAATTATCTATCCCCGGATCTGAAAATTTAGGCGGATTGGTTGTGGTTGGCTCTTATGTAGGCAAGACCAGCAGCCAGATAGAGGCAGCTATAAAGCTGCCCGGTTTACGGGCAATTGAAGTCGATGTACTTAAAATTTTGGAGCCTACGACAAGAGATGAAGAAATCGAGAGAGTGAGCGCCAAGGTTAATGACCTGATCAGGCAAGGAAATGATGTTATGGTTTATACCAGCCGGCAGCTTGTTACCCACTCGAGCAAAGAAGGAAACTTGTCGGTAGGTAATAAAGTGTCCGCATCCTTGGTTAAGATTGTGCAGGGGTTAGAAGTGCAACCCCGGTTTTTAGTAGCTAAAGGCGGTATAACTTCCAACGATGTGGCAACAAGCGGCCTGGGAGTTAAAGCTGCCAAAGTACTGGGGCAGGTTTATCCGGGAATTCCGGTCTGGTTATTAGGTCAGGAAACGAAGTTTCCGGGAATGCCTTATGTTGTCTTTCCCGGCAATGTAGGAAACAAAGAAACACTTGTTGAAATTATTGCACTGATGAGAGGAAGTATTGAACGTATCGGGTAGCGGGTGAGGGCAGGGTGCAAGGTGAGTTTAGATGACGGGTATGAGTAGAGGGGTGAATACAATGAAAGAAACTGCAATTAACAGAATCAGGGAATTGGTTGGCAATGAGAATGTTATTCAGTATGCACCTGAGATGCTCAAGTATTTAAAGGGAAACGGCAAGCCCTTGGCAGTTGTATTACCGGGAAATACTTCTCAAGTATCCGGTGTGGTAAAATTAGCTAATGAAATGAATCTGAAAATTGCTGTGGGCGGCAATATCGTAGATATTAAAGGAATGGACGGGTGCCTTGCCTTGGGTTTAGGACGGATGAATAAGATTTTGGAGATAGACCGTGAAAACTTGGTAGCGATTGTGGAGCCCGGGCTTTCACATAAGGAATTCCGGCAAAAGGTTTCCGAAGCAGGTTTAGATTTTCCTCCTGAGCCTTTTAATAGTTTTACAAGTTCCCTTGGCGGGTGTTTTGCTATTGGAGGAGCGGATTCCAAGTCTTTTAATTTTGGGACCCCTAGAACTTATATTCTGGGATGGGAAATGGTTTTACCTACCGGAGAAATATTGTATGTGGGTAACAAATGTATCAAAAACGTATCGGGCTATGATTTGATTCATTTTATGGTGGGCAGTCAAGGTACGCTGGGTATTTTTACAAAGCTGCTGATAAAGCTGTTGCCCAAACCTGCATCCAGACAAACCGTGCTGGCGAGCTTTGCCTCCCCTCAGAAGGCCTGCTCAGTATTCACTACGCTTATCGCCCGTGGTATTTATCCCACCAGGTTGAATTTACTAAATTGGCCACTGGCCCAAAATATTGTTGCCGGTAAACCGGGACTTAATGTAAGTTCTGATTATCTGGCAATGGTTGATTTAGAGGGCTTTAAGGAATCTACCAGGCAATTATCAGAAGAGATTGCCGGTGTTTTTAATCTTTACGGTGCCAGTGACGTCCAAATCATTAAAGATTGTGAGCAGTACGAGAGTATTTGGGATAGTTGGTTAGAGGTTAAGGCCGGGTTAAATTCAGGTGATTCTACCGGGGTTGACTTCTTCGTTGGGCCGGCGAATATAGGTAAAGCCTTAAAGGGATTGGAAGATATCACTGGTGACCTGGCTAACTGTCCAGGACTAATTGTATATGGATTTACCGGAAACATAAGATTAATTCCCAATAATATTACTGCACAATCGCTCGAGTCGCTTTTGGATAAAATCAATAATTTAGCCATGTCGCTTGGTGGAAATATCTCCCATAGTCTGGGACGCAAACTACTGTGCAAGGCAAAAAATGACATGGAAATGTATAATGAGATAATGAATCTGGGGAACCGGCTACGAACCCAGTTTGATCCGAAGGGTATATTGGCTCCAGGTGTAAGTCTATGGAATTAACCGGGGGGGATATTATGTTAAATGAGTTCGTGATTAAGAAATTAATAAAGATATTGGGTAAGGAAAACGTAGTTACTGACAAGGTAAGCTTAGTAGCCTATGGTTATGATGCAACTTTGTTGACCCAATTGCCTCTAGGAGTTGTTTTCCCCAGTAATGCACAACACGTAGTTGAATTGGTAAAGTACTTAAACGAAGTCCAAATTCCTTTAGTTCCCAGGGGCGCTGGAACGAATCTTAGTGGTGGAAGTGTACCGGTAAAGGATAGTATAGTTATCTGCTTTAGCCGAATGAACAGAATCCTGGAGATAGATAAAGATAACTTTGTTGCGGTGGTAGAACCGGGTGTTGTAAATTTTGATTTACAGGAAAAACTTGATAAAATAGGTTTTTATTATCCTCCTGACCCTGCCAGTTACAAAGCTTCAACCATGGGAGGCAACGTGGGAGAGTGTTCAGGGGGGCCTCGCTGCTTTAAATATGGGGTAACACGGGACTATATTTTAGGTCTCGAGGTGGTTATGCCGGACGGTAAGGTTATTGAAACAGGGGGGCGACACTGGAACAGTGAAGCAGGTTATGATTTAACTCGCCTGTTTGTGGGTTCAGAGGGTACTCTCGGCCTGGTTACCAAAATTACAGTGCGAATCCTTCCTAAACCTCCGGCCAAGCGCACCATGCTTGCAATCTATGAGGCAGTGGAAGCTGCTTCTCAAACCGTTGCGGATATTGTCGCTGCGGGAATCATTCCAACTACCTTAGAAATGATGGATAACCTGCTGATTAACACAGCAGAGGATCACTGCAAGGTCGGCTTACCTAGAGATGCAGGAGCGCTTTTGATAATTGAAGTAGATGGCTATGATGTGGATTTAGATGCCCAGGTTGAATTAATTAAAACCATTTGTAACCGGGCCGGGGTAAGGGAATTTAAAATAGCCCGTACGGCACAGGAAGTTGATCAATTGTGGTTGGCCAGGAGGACAGTTATCGGCTCAGTTGCACGTAGGCGTCCAAATTATTCATTACAGGATATTACGGTTCCCAGATCTAACTTTCCGGCGATGGTTAACGGCATTGTGAATTGTTCCAAAAAATATAACTTAGCTATCGGAATTTTGGCCCATGCCGGAGACGGGAATTGCCACCCTCTGGTGCTTTTTGACCAAAGAATAAAGGATGAAGTACACCGGGTGCATGAGGCCGAGGTGGAGATGTGCCGGGTAGCACTTGAACTCAAAGGGACCATGAGCGGTGAACATGGAATCGGTCTGTTAAAGAAGGAGTATTTGGGTTTGGAGTTTTCGCCGGTGGCAATAGAGGCGTTTAAGAAGGTAAAACGGAGTTGTGATCCAAACAATTTGTTAAACCCGGGAAAGATTATATAATAATTTAGATATCAACTTCAGGAGAAAGGAACTCAAACCAACTAGCCAAAGCCTCTGCCGATAACGCCGGTGTTTCCCGGGCGAATAATTTCAAGTTAGTTCGCATGGTTGTTTCTCCGGCGAAGATACTGTAAAATTAGTATAGAAATTTTATAACAAATTAAGTAATGACGCGCTTTATAGCTGTTTTACGGTGAACTCTGGTTTTTAATGGCAGAGGTTAGGGGGCTTAGCGGTGAAGACTTTTTCCTGTGTATTATTTGACTTAGATGGAACTATCCTTAATACTAATGATCTCATCATTAAGTCCTTTCAACACACCCTGAGCAGGCATCTGGGCTTACAGTTGTCCGATGAAGAGTTTTACCCCTACTTTGGGGAACCCCTGCGGGACACTCTGGCCAGGTATGATGCTAACCGGGTGGATGAGCTTATTGCTACTTACAGGGATTTTATGTACGCCAACCATGATGAGTTGATTAAGGTTTTCCCGGGAATCTTTGAAACTATGGAAGCTCTGCAAAAGGCGGGGGTAACCCTGGGCGTAGTGACCTCCAAGCTGAAAATGACCAGCCAGTGGGGGTTAAAGCTATTTGGTCTTGACCAGTTCATTAGGACCTGCATAACTATTGAAGATGTAAAAAACCCTAAACCCCACCCGGAACCTATTGAGCTGGCCCTGCATCAGCTTAGCCAGGGGAAGGAAGGGGCGCTGATGGTCGGGGACAGTCCCTATGATCTCAGATGTGCCCTCAACGCAGGAGTTTCCAGCGCTGCTGTAGGGTGGAGTGTCCATCCCCGGGAAACACTGCAGGAACAGAAGCCCCACTTTGTATTGGGACATTTTTCTGACCTGCTGGATATTTGCGGGCTTAAGAATAACCAAGAGCGTTAGCCGTTGGTAAAAAATCAGATGCAAATCGCTGTAGGGGGTTGTTAGCCGGCTATTTCGGGCCTGAACGGCCTTGCATAACAACTACTTGCAGGGGTTATAATAAAATTATAAAGGTCAAAGAAAGTCAAAGGTAATGACGAATCAGAAGAAGTGAGGGGAGGTTACTATGGCCAATCTTAGTGACTATATTGAAGAATACCTGAAGGATTTACTCCATAGAAGTACAGCAGGGTCGATTGAAATTCAGCGCAATGAACTGGCCGAAAAGTTCCGCTGTGTCCCCTCCCAGATAAATTATGTTTTGGCGACCCGTTTTACTTTCCAGCGGGGCTACCTGGTGGAAAGCCGGCGGGGCGGCGGAGGGTATGTACGGATTGTCCGGGTTTGGCACGATGGCGGGGAGGACCATTGGCTGGAACTCATTGGGGAAATCATCGGTGAGGCCATCAGTCAGCAGGAGGCCCATGGGATTATTCAGCGGCTTTTTGAGGAGGATTTTTTAACTAAGCGGGAAAAATTGATTTTAGAGGCAGTGACAGACCGGCGGGTACTGAAGGGAGACCTGCCGGGAAGGGATTACCTGCGGGCCAGGTTGCTAAAGACGGCCCTTTTAACTACCCTTAGGGGGGAATAAGGATTCCGGCAAAGGAGGATCGGGCTGATGATCTGTGATAAATGCAAGGAGCGGCCGGCGACGGTTCATGTAACTAAGATTACCAACGGAGAGAAACGGGAGTCCCACCTGTGTGAGGTTTGCGCGCATAGTGGGCAGCACTTGGGAGCTTTTCACCAACCGCCCAGTGTCTTTGACTTCCTGAGCGGGTTGTTTAGCGGGGAAACCTGGGGTCAGCCTGTAACAACCTCTTATCCGGAAGTAGTGAAGTGCGATAATTGCGGAATAACTTATCAGGAGTTTGCGCGATCAGGACTCCTGGGTTGCAGTAAATGTTATGACCAGTTTTCCGAACCCCTGGACACGGTCTTGCGCAGGATTCACGGGGCTAACCGCCATACCGGAAAGGTGCCGGAAAGAAGAGGAGGCTCATTGAAGCTCTCTAAGGAACTGGCTAACCTGCGCACCCAACTGCAGCAGGCAGTGGCACGGGAGGAATTTGAACAGGCGGCAAGCCTGCGGGACAGGATTAAGGAACTGGAAAAAGCAGTGGAGAAGGAGGGGAGGTAGATGTCTCTAAAAGACACCATTAACAATGCGTTGAGTGCGTGGATGAAAGGGACCGGGCCTGATGCCGATATTGTCATCAGCAGTAGGATACGCTTAGCCCGGAACCTGGAGGCAGTACCTTTTCCCCACCTAATGGGTGAGGCCGATGGAAACAAAGTCCTGGCCGGGGTGCGCCTGGCTGTGGAAAAGCCGCTCAACCGTAAAAAAGGTAAATTGGAGTTTACCATGATGAACCAATTGTCCCCTAACGAGCGGCAAATCCTGGTGGAAAAACACCTGGTGAGTCCCCAGCACGCGCAGCCCGGGGATTTTAAGGCTGTGGTTTTAAGCGAAGACGAGACGGTAAGCATCATGGTCAACGAGGAGGACCACCTCCGGATTCAATGCCTCCTGCCGGGACTTCAACTGCAGGAGGCGTGGAAAGCTGCCGGCCGGGTGGATGACCTGCTGGAGAAAACCTTAGATATTGCCTTCTGTGAGCGCCGGGGATACCTTACTGCTTGTCCCACCAATGTGGGGACCGGTTTGCGGGCTTCAGTGATGATGCACCTCCCGGCCCTGGTGATGGTTAACCAGCTGAACCGGCTGATTACAGCCATTACCCAGGTGGGGCTGACGGTGCGGGGACTTTATGGCGAAGGTAGTGAGGCTGCGGGAAACCTCTTTCAGATATCGAACCAGATTACCTTGGGCCGGGGAGAAGAAGAAATAATCGGCAACCTGGAGGCAGTGGCCAAACAGATTATCAATCAGGAAAGGGCAGCCAGGGAATTGCTGCTTAAAGACAGCAGAGAGGCCCTGGAAGATAAGGTAAACCGCTCCTATGGAGTCCTCCGCTTTGCCCGGATAATGGATTCCCAAGAGGCCATCAACCTGCTGTCAGCGGTCCGGCTGGGCATCGACCTGGGGATTATTAAAGGTGTGGATGGGAAGGTTCTAAATGAGCTAATGGTTTTGACCAGGCCGGCTTATCTCCAGAAGCTTTCCGGCACTGAACTGTCACCCGGAGAAAGGGACGTACGCCGGGCTGCACTGATCAGGGAGAGGCTGGCCATGTTTGAAGGAAAGTAATTATTGGAGGTGGACATTATGTTTGGCAGATTTACTGAACGGGCTCAAAAAGTATTGATGCTGGCCCAGGATGAAGCCCGGCGCTTGAACTATAACTATGTGGGGACTGAGCAGCTTTTACTGGGACTGATTGTAGAGGGTGAAGGAATTGCGGCTAAGGCTCTGCAGTCCTTAGGAATCAGCCTGGAGAGCGTAAGGACAGAAGTAGAAAAGATTGTTGGCAAAGGAGAGGGTCCGGTAAAAGGGGAAATCGGGCTTACCCCCAGGGCTAAAAAGGTGCTGGAGCTTTCCTTTGATGAGGCCAGGAGACTGGGACATAACTATATTGGGACTGAGCACCTGCTCCTGGGATTGATCAGGGAAGGAGAAGGTGTTGCCGCCCGGGTGCTGCAGAACCTTGGCGCGAATTTAGACCGGGTGAGGAACCAGGTGCTGCGCCTGCTTGGTGGATTGGTTTCTCCCGGGGGGACTGCGAATGCCGGTGCAGCCGGTCACCACCAGGCTAAACCACAGGCCAGCACCCCGACTCTGAACGAATTTGGACGGGACCTCACTGATATGGCCAGGGAAAGTAAACTTGACCCGGTTGTTGGGCGGGAAAATGAGATTGAGCGGGTCATCCAGGTATTGAGCCGCCGGACCAAAAACAACCCCTGCCTGATTGGTGAGCCCGGTGTCGGTAAAACCGCTATTGCTGAAGGACTCGCCCAGCGGATTGTGGAAGGAAAGGTCCCTGAGACCCTGCTGAATAAACGGGTGGTAACCTTGGATTTAGCCTCTGTGGTAGCCGGTTCCAAGTTCAGAGGGGAATTTGAAGAAAGACTGAAAAAAGTCACTGATGAGATTCGCCAGGCTCAAAATATCATTCTCTTTATTGATGAGCTGCATACGCTGATTGGGGCCGGTGCGGCAGAGGGAGCAATTGATGCAGCCAACATCCTAAAACCAGCCCTGGCCAGAGGAGAGCTCCAGTGCATCGGAGCTACCACCCTGGATGAATACCGTAAGCATATTGAAAAAGACCCGGCTCTGGAAAGGCGCTTCCAGCCCATTAAGGTAGGTGAACCTACGGTTGAAGAAGCGATGGAAATCCTGCGGGGGCTCCGGGACCGTTATGAGGCTCATCACAGGGTTAAGATTAGTGATGAAGCTATTGAAGCTGCAGTAAAACTATCTGACCGCTATATTACGGACCGGTTTATGCCTGACAAGGCAATTGACCTGATCGATGAAGCTGCTTCCCGGGTAAGGCTGCGCTCCTTTGTCGCTCCTCCTGACCTCAAGGAGAAAGAGAAGGAGTTGGAAAAAATCCAAAAAGAAAAAGAAGCTGCCGTACTGGGTCAGGAATTTGAAAAAGCTGCCCAGCTGCGTGACACAGAGCAGCGGCTCAAGGAAGAGTTGGAACAGAGGAAGGTTGACTGGAACAATGAAAAGGTAGGGGAACGCTCAACGGTTACTGATGAGGACATTGCCCACATTGTAGCCAGCTGGACCGGAGTCCCGGTCAAAAAGCTGGCCGAAGAAGAGTCCACCAGGCTGCTGAACATGGAAAAAATCCTCCATGAACGGGTAATTGGCCAGGATGATGCCGTTAAAGCGGTATCCCGGGCCATCAGGCGGGCCAGGGCAGGCCTCAAAGACCCTAAGCGGCCCATTGGCTCCTTCATCTTCCTGGGCCCTACCGGGGTGGGTAAAACTGAATTGGGCCGGGCCCTGGCGGAAGCCCTGTTCGGTGATGAGGATGCTATGGTGCGGATTGACATGTCCGAGTATATGGAAAAACATGCTGTATCCCGCCTGGTAGGCGCCCCTCCCGGCTATATCGGGCACGACGAGGGCGGCCAGCTCACCGAAGCGGTACGCAGGAAGCCCTACTCCGTAGTGCTGCTGGACGAAGTGGAAAAAGCCCATCCTGAGGTGTTTAACATTCTGCTCCAGGTACTGGAGGACGGCCGGCTCACCGACACCAGGGGCCGTACCGTAGACTTCCGCAACACCGTAATCATTATGACCTCCAACGTAGGCGCCAGCACCCTGAAGCGGGAAAGTGTCATGGGCTTTAATGCTAAAAACGTGGCGGCAGCCGATTACGAAAAAATGAAGGAACGGGTCATGGATTCACTTAAGCATACGTTTAGGCCCGAGTTCCTGAACCGGATAGATGAAACCATCGTGTTCCATGCCCTGGAGAAAGAGCACATTAAAGAAATCATCAACCTGATGCTGAGTACCCTGGCTAAGCGCCTGAAGGACAGCGAAATCACCATTGAGGTGACCGATGCGGCTAAGGATGTGCTGATCGAAAAGGGTTATGACCCCGCCTTCGGAGCCAGGCCTCTACGCCGCTCCATTCAGAGGATGGTCGAAGACGAACTCTCTGAAGAGATGCTCAAAGGCGCCTTCGCTACCGGCGACACCGTAGTGGTGGATGCTCAGGACGGAAAGATTGCCCTGAAGAAAAAAGGCAAAGGCCGCAAGAAAGCGGATAAGCAGGCTGAGAGTTAATGCCTGCAGAGTTCCCGGAAAAAATAAAAACGAGTTACCGGTCATTTGAAGGCACCTAATGGGTGCCTTCCGTATTTTTAAAAAATTTTCACTGATACTCTTGACCTTACCCTAAGGGAAAAATTGAGGTTGTGGCAAAATTCTTTAAGTACAACTTTGCAAGGTACCGGCAGTATTCCGAACAGTGGGTGTGGGCGAAGATATGCTTAGAAGAAGCGATAAAAAAAGCCCGAAAGGGCGATAAAAGGTGTATAGCAGGTACTGCAATTACCTGCTATAACAAAACTCCTATGTAACTTGAAAACCGCCGCTCTCGCAGCCTTGACCCACCCTAACAAACATTTAGATAACATTAATTCATGTTTGTTAAATTAAATGTAGTATATTTTTTGCCAAGTGTCAAGAACTTTAAACCTCACTAAAGGAGTTTTAGCAGATTTACTTGAGATTTTAGTAGAAACCCTTTTGGTTTAGGAGAACCAGGGGGTTTTTTGTGTGGAAGTGGAGTACAGTGCCCGGAAGGTAACCATCCCATCCGGAGTCGACCCGCAGCTGAAATTTATTGGCCAATAATTTTTTTCGGCCACGACTTTGACCGGGACGTGGTGTCTGCGATATCAGTCTGCGATATCAGTCATTGCTTAATACCACAAAAACTGGTATAATTATACTTCAGCAAATAGCCGGAGGCACAAATGGCTAAACTAAAAACAAAGTTCTTTTGCCAACAATGTGGTCACGAGGAATTTAAATGGGTGGGCAGGTGCCCTGGCTGTGGAGCCTGGAATACTATGGTGGAGGAATTAGTCTCCAGGGAGGCCGCCAGAGGCGGTAGCTTTACCGGTGGTATCTGGCCGGACAGCTTAGCAAAGCCACAGCCGATTACTGAAATCGGCTTGGGTGAGGAAATTCGCCTGGGCACGGGGAGCCAGGAATTAGACCGGGTGCTGGGAGGCGGGATTGTCCCCGGTTCCCTGGTATTAGTTGGCGGAGACCCCGGGATCGGCAAATCCACACTACTCCTTCAGGTTGCCAATGCAGTGAGCAGGATCAATGGTCCGGTGATTTATGCTTCCGGCGAGGAGTCCGACCGCCAAATTGGCATGCGTGCCCAGCGTCTGGGCGCCTTAGGTTCACAGCTGTTTGTCCTTGCAGAAACCAACCTGGGCATGGTGGAAGGGCATTTATCCGCTATCAAGCCAAGGGTGTTAATTGTGGACTCCATCCAGACTGTCTTCAGGGAAGAAATTTCCTCTGCTCCCGGAAGCGTTGGGCAAGTCCGGGAATGTACGGCCCACTTGCTGAGAATGGCTAAAAGCACCGGTACAGCTATTTTTTTGGTTGGCCATGTCACCAAGGAAGGCGCTATTGCAGGTCCAAGGGTTCTGGAACACATGGTGGATACAGTGCTTTATTTTGAAGGGGAGCGCCACAACAGCTTCCGGGTACTGCGGGCGGTGAAAAATCGCTTCGGTTCCACCAATGAAATAGGAATCTTTGAAATGACCGAAGGGGGCCTCCGGGAGGTGGTTAACCCCTCGGAGCTGTTCATGGCCCAGCGTCCCAAGGGGGAAGCGGGTTCTGTGGTAACGGTGAGTATGGAAGGTACCAGGCCTGTGCTGGTAGAGATTCAGGCTTTGGTTACCCCGACTACCTTTGGGATGCCGCGCAGGATGACGGCAGGCGTAGACTTCAACCGGGTAGTCTTGATTGCTGCGGTACTGGAAAAAAGAGTCGGACTGCATTTGGGCAGCCAGGATATCTATGTGAATGTCGCCGGAGGTGTTAAGCTGTCCGAGCCGGCTGTTGATTTGGGGATTGCCATGGCTTTAGCCTCCAGCTTAAGGGATAGGCCATTGGACCCCGGCCTGGCAGTGATGGGGGAAATTGGTTTGACCGGTGAAATCCGGGCAGTGAGCCACCTGGAAAAACGGGTGCGGGAAGCGGCAAAACTGGGCTTTACCAGTTGTGTTGTTCCTGCGGCCAATGCCAGGAAACTGCAAGGGAAAGCTATGCAAATAATCGGTACAGATTCGGTACTACAGGCTCTTGATGAGGCCTTTGGGGGTGTCTGATTGAAAGAGGAGCGAATTGATGATAAATTCATGCAGTCCTTGCGGATTTTAGCGCCTGGGACACCGCTGCGTGAAGGTTTGGAGAATATCCTGCGGGCTAAAACAGGGGCTCTGATTGTAATTGGTGACAGCCCTCAAGTGATGGAGTTGGTAGAGGGCGGCTTTGAAATCAACTCCGAGTTCAGTCCTGCCAGTATTTACGAACTAGGCAAGATGGATGGGGCAATTGTGTTAAGTAGTGATGCCAAACGAATCTTGGCTGCCAATACACAACTGATACCTGATCCGGGAATTCCTTCGGTGGAAACGGGAATTAGGCACAGGACTGCAGAGCGGGTGGCCCGCCAAACAGGGGAAATGGTAGTATCAATTTCCCAGCGCCGGAGCGTGATTACTCTTTATAAAGGGGCCATGAAATATGTGCTCCGGGATATTAGCGTAATTCTGGCTAAAGCAAATCAGGCAGTGCAGACTTTGGAAAAATACAAGACGGTTCTGGACAGGGCCTTGGTAAACCTCAGTGAACTGGAATTAGCCGACATGGTTACAGTGTATGATGTGGCCAAGGCCATCCAGCGGACTGAGATGGTCCTGCGGATTGTCAAGGAAATCGAGCGTTATATAAGCGAGTTGGGTACTGAGGGTCGACTGGTCAGCATGCAGTTGGACGAACTGGTGACTGATGTTGAACCGGAAGGGTTGCTGATAATTCAGGACTACTGTACCATTCTGCATGAAAAGACTCCGGAAGAGATTTTGCAGACTATCCGTAACTGGTCTGCAGAGGACTTGCTGGACCTGTCCCTGATCAGCAGGGCTCTGGGTTTTATGGGCAATGTGGGCGCCCTGGATCAGCCGGTTAGCCCCCGGGGCTACCGGATTCTGGATAAAGTCCCCAGGCTGCCTTGGCCTGTAATTGAAAACTTGGTCCAAACCTTTGGTACCTTGCAGGAGATACTTCAGGCCACTATAGAGGAACTGGACGAGGTAGAAGGAATCGGTGAAGTTAGAGCCAGGGCTATTAAGGAGGGGTTGAACAGATTCCGGGACCAAATTATGTTGGACCGCCATACATAAGGGCCGGTAAACAAAAGAGCATGCTGTAAATCAGCATGCTCTAAATCTTGGAACTGTCAATGTTTGCACGGGTTTTACCTAAAGTTAAATACTCTGAGCGTCGACAGCTTTTTCTGTTCCTTGATGAAGATGTCATAAAGGTTCAGATTAAGCAGATTGCAGAGGGCGGCCAGATAAAACAGCGACCGTCCTAATTCATCTTCGATAATTTCTGTGCAGTTTTTACAAAGACTCCCTTTAACATGAGATTCCATTATAGTCTTCAAATCATCAAGGGAAGCCTCATCCGGAAACTCTTTTTTGGATGCTTCGACCTTGATACACCCGCAATTCGTAACGGCTTTGACCACTGCGCGGTTAGTACGGGCACATGCTTCCTGCGACTTGGAAAGAACGTCCAGAATACTTTGGTGGCGAATAAGGAGTTCTGAGACAGTATTCTGAAATTCATCACATAGCAAATCTTTCATTAATAGGACTCCTTTCACACTGAGATACCTTGTGCCCGTGGGGTATTTCTAGCCTTATTATACTGATAGAAAACCTGTCTTGTCAATGTGAGTGGACGGCTATTTCTCTATTGACATGACGTTGGCCCTATGCTATAATATCCAATTTTGACACTAATCCTATAGTATGGTATAATAAAAAAGCACAATCATGATGCCTTAATATCTTTGTCCTGCTATGGAACTTTACTGGTGTTCAGTGCTAACCTAGCTTTCTTTAGCGCAAGCTAAGCTTCTTTATTAAGGGGGGGTTCAGGTGTTTAGTGTCGGGGACAAGGTGGTTTACCCCATGCACGGTGCCGGTGTAATTGAGGCTATTGAGGAAAAGGAGGTCTTGGGAGAAAAACGCAAGTATTACATTATGAGACTTCCCATTGGCAACATGAAAGTAATGGTGCCAATTACCAGTGGTTCCAATCTGGGCCTGAGAGAGGTTATTGATGCCCGGGAGGTAGACCGGGTAATCACTATTCTTCAAGATCGTAGCGATGTGGTCACCACTAATTGGAGTCTGCGCTACAGACAGCACCTGGAGAAGATTAAGAGCGGCAACATTTTTGAGGTAGCGGAAGTGGTGCGGAATCTTTCCTTGAGGGAGAAGGAAAAAGGCCTCTCAACAGGGGAAAGAAAAATGTTAGATACAGCCCGCCAAATTCTGCTCAGTGAATTGAGTTTGGCCAGGGAGGGTGAAAGCGCTGAAGGAATGCTGGCCAGAGTCTTAGGCTAACCTATGTTCTCTGTGGATTTTTACTCCGGGCTATTGTATAATCTAACCATGTGCCTGTTAAAATATTGGCAAAAGGAGGTGAGTAATCTAAAATGGTCATTAGAATCCTGCGCATTATGGTTATTCTCATCCTCACCGGAGCGGGAGGTTTTGTAGGGAGATTTATCCCTGTTGAGAAATTCCACTCTTTTACATTGATTGAGCCAAAACTTCTGCCCAGTGTTGCTATTGGTTTGGGCCTGGTTGTGGGGGTAGTTGTGGGTATTCTCCTGGCCCCTTGGTTGGTTAACCGTATTGTCCAGACCGTAACCTGGCTGGAGCAGCGGTTGCAGAGGATCCCCATCCAGGAAATCGTAAGCGGAGTTATTGGTTTGATCGCCGGACTTATTATTGCTGTTTTATTAGGAGAGGCCTTCACGGGTTTTCCTATGGTAGGAACCTTGGTTAAATCCGTGGGAGCAATGTTATTTGGTTATCTGGGCTTAAGCCTGGGAACTAAGAAAAAGGAAGAGTTACTGAGTGTATTTTCCATTTTTCCCCGGTTTAGCAAAGAAAAGCCTGCTAAAGCCGAAGCAAAGAAGCTTCTGCACCCTAAAATATTAGACACAAGTGTAATTATTGACGGGAGAATAGCTGACATCGTTAAGAGTGGCTTTGTAGAAGGAGCCCTGGTTATCCCGGGTTTTGTGCTTGAGGAACTTCGGCACATCGCCGATTCGTCGGATTTACTAAAACGTAATCGGGGCCGCCGCGGGCTGGATATTTTGAACAAAATTCGCAAAGAGTTCGGGATGAAGGTCCACATTTATGATAAAGATTTTGAAGATGTGGCCGAGGTGGATTCCAAATTAGTAAAACTCGCTCAGCTTATGGAAGGTAAAATTGTAACCAATGATTTTAACCTGAACAAAGTTGCTGAGCTTCAGGGAGTATGTGTGCTAAATATCAATGAACTGGCCAATGCAGTTAAACCGGTGGTGCTGCCCGGGGAAGAGATGGTAGTCCAGGTGGTTAAAGACGGCAAGGAAGTTGGTCAAGGTGTAGCCTACCTGGATGACGGTACAATGATAGTTGTTGACAGCGGCAAGAAATATATCGGACAGACTATAGGTGTACTGGTAACCAGTGTCCTGCAAACTGCAGCCGGACGGATGATTTTTGCTAAACCTAAACTCGCAGACAAGAAAGCGGAACAGTCCGGACAGCGTCAATTAAATGAGGTGAATGCCATTGGATAAGATCGTGGCAATCATCCCGGCAGCCGGACAGGGTAAACGTATGGGCAATCAGGTCAATAAGCAGTTTCTCTGCTTGGCCGGGTTGCCCATTTTAGTGCACACCCTGACGGTGTTAGAGAATCACCCCAGAGTGGAGGGGATGATTATTGTCTGCCGGGATGGGGAACGGGAATTTTGCCGAACTGAGATTGTTGAAAAATATCAACTGAGAAAAGTGTTAAGGATTGTAGCTGGGGGCAAGGAGCGCCAGCATTCTGTTTTCAACGGTATTAAGGCTCTGCCTGCAGATACAGGGTTAGTGCTCATTCATGATGGGGCCAGGCCCTTCTTAACCGCCGGTATCATCGACAAGGCTGTGGATCAGGCGCTGGCCATGGGCGCTGCGGTTGCGGCAGTTCCGGTCAAGGATACTATTAAGGAGGCCGGGCCGGACGGTATTGTAGCCGGCACCCCGGACCGCAGCCGGCTCTGGCAAATCCAGACTCCCCAGGTTTTTCGTTATAGTTTGATCCTGGAAGCTCATCAACAGGCGGCAACTGACGGATTTTTGGGGACGGATGATGCATCCCTTGTAGAATATATTGGACGCAAGGTTAAGCTGGTTCAAGGTTCCTATGAAAACATCAAGATTACTACCCCTGAGGACTTGCTGCTGGGAGAAGCCATTCTCAAGGGCAGACTTGATTCGGATGGATAAAGTAATCACAGCCGCTGATTGCATTTCAGGAAGGAGAGAGTGCTGTGAGGGTTGGTATTGGTTATGATGTTCACCGGCTGGTGGAAGGCAGAGAACTGATTTTGGGTGGCGTAGAAGTACCTTACCACCTGGGGTTATTGGGACATTCTGATGCTGATGTGCTGCTTCATGCTATCAAAGATGCCCTGCTTGGAGCAGTGGGTGCAGGGGATATAGGAAAGCATTTTCCGGACAGTGATCCTAGCTATAAAGGTATTTCCAGTCTGGTTTTGTTAGAAAGGGTCAGGGATATTATTGCTGACAAAGGGTATGCCTTAAACAACCTGGATGCTGTGATAGTGGCGCAAAAGCCCAAGTTGGCACCCTATATACCCGGGATGGTTAGCAACATCGCCCGGGTGATGGGGGTGGAGGAAGGCCAGGTCAATGTCAAGGCTACCACAACAGAGGGCCTGGGCTTTACCGGCACAGGAGAGGGGATTGCGGCCTATGCTGTTGTAAGTGTTCTTCCCAGGTAGAGTATTGAAAATGTGGAAAAGTACATATACTACCGGGGAAAAATCACGAAGGAGGCTTGGATAAATGAGATTATTTCGCTTAACGCTGCTCTTTTTGTGGATGATAATGCCGGCAACGGTTTCTTTGGCCTGGGGCGCCGCCGGTCAGGTAGTGACCTTTGGGGCGGACTTGAACCAAGAGCAAAAAGACGCTATGTTACGGGTGTTTGGGATTACAGCTAATACGGCAGGCGCGGTAACTAAGGTAGAGGTCTCCAATGCAGAAGAAAAACGGTATTTAAAAGGCTTGGTCCCGGAAAATGTTATAGGGACCAGGTCGATTTCTTCAGCCTACGTAGAACTGCTTCCGGCAGGACGTGGGGTAAGCGCTGAAACCTACAACATCACTTGGGTAACCGGAGCCATGTATTCCAACGCCCTAATCACTGCCGGAGTCAAAGATGCCAAAGTTATCGCAGCAGCCCCCTTCCCTGTTTCAGGCACGGCGGCTTTGACCGGGGTGTTTAAGGCTTTTGAAACCGCTACCGGGACTAAGCTTTCCGAGGAACGCAAACAGGCAGCCCATGAAGAACTGGTCCGCACCGGTGAACTGGGCCAGCAGATTCAGGATAAGGACAAAGCCACTAAGTTAATAGTGCTGGTTAAAGAAAAAGTCTTGCAGAACAAGCTCACCAGCCCGGAGGAAATTAAGTCTGTTGTCATTAACATCGCCGGACAGCTGAATATCAATTTAAGTGCTGACCAGATTGACAGAATTGTCGAGTTGATGGTCCGCATCAGTAAGACCCCTGTCAGTATTGAAGAGTTTCGTGGCCAGCTTGCCGGAATTCAGGAGAAGATTAATCTGGTCCTGGAGAAACAGGAACAGGCCAAAGGCATTCTGGACAAGCTTTGGACTGCCATCCTGGGGTTTATCAACCAGATTATGGCTATCTTCAAAGGTGGCGCCAGTGCAGGGAAGTAACGTTTGGGCTAACGGTTGCCACGTCTGGTATATATTTGATATAATAGTTGCGATTTGACAGATTAAATGAGGAGGTACCATTGATGGATGGAAAGCTCAGGGTCCGGTTTGCTCCCAGTCCCACCGGGCCGTTACATATTGGGGGCGCTCGTTCCGCCCTTTTTAACTGGCTTCTGGCCCGCAAATTAGGCGGGCAAATGATTGTGCGCATTGAGGACACCGATTTGGAAAGGTCCAGCCGGGAGTCGGAGGAAAACATCCTGGATTCATTGCGCTGGTTAGGTCTGGATTGGGATGAAGGGATTGCTGCAGGTGGCGATTATGGCCCCTACCGCCAGACAGAGAGGTTGCCCCTTTACCGGGAGGCCACGGACAGGCTTTTGGCCAACGGAAGTGCCTATTACTGTTATTGTACCGAAGAGGAACTGGAGGCTGAACGGGAGGCCCTGCTGGCCAAGAACGAGACCCCGCGCTATCTGGGCAAGTGCCGGAACCTGACAACTGCCGGCCGGGAGCGTCTGGTCGCCGAGGGGCGTAAGCCGGTAGTGCGTTTCCGGGTTCCCGATGACCAGACCATAGTGGTAAACGACTTGGTGCGCGGTGAGGTTAAGTTCGAGAGCAGTGGCATGGGCGATTTTGTAATTGTCAAGTCTGATGGAATCCCTACCTATAACTTTGCTGTTGTTATTGATGACAGTACAATGAAGATTACTCATGTCGTGCGGGGAGAAGAGCATCTCTCGAACACTCCCCGGCAAATTCTGCTTTACCAGGCTCTGGGGCTGAAAGGCCCGGACTTTGCCCATGTTTCCCTCATTTTGGGCAAGGACCGCTCTAAGATGAGCAAGCGCCATGGCTCGACCGCTGTGGAACAATACCGCAGCAAGGGATACTTGCCGGAGGCCCTGATTAACTTTTTAGTCCTTTTGGGCTGGTCGCCGGTCGGGGAAGAAGAAATCTTCAGCGTTGACCGGTTAATCGAGCAGTTTTCTCTGGACCGGGTGGCCAAAAACCCGGCGGTGTTTGATTTGGATAAGCTGAACTGGATTAATGGCTACTATATTCGCCAAAGCCCGGCGGAGCGGATCGTTGACCTGGCTATCCCTTTTCTGAGGGAGGCGGGCTATGTTGAGGGTGAAATTACTCCGGCTAATTCTCCGGATAAATACAAGTGGTTAACTCTCATGGTCAAATCAGTGCAGGAGCACCTTGCCTATGTAGCCCAAATTACCGAACATGTGGGAATTTTTTTCCATGACGATATCCGGTTCGAAAGCGAGGAAGCCCGCGAAATCCTCAGGGAAGAACAAGTGCCTCAAGTCCTGGACGCGTTTCAGGACAAACTGGCCGCAATGCCGGTGGTAGACGAAGGGAGTGTAAAAGCCCTCCTCAAGTCACTGACCAAGGAGCTAAAGCTCGGAGGCAAGAAGGTGTACATGCCTATTAGGGTTGCCCTGACCGGCCAGACCCACGGACCTGAGCTCTTCTACATGATCCCTATTCTGGGCAAGGAACGCATCGCCAAAAGAATCTCTGCTACCATGGCCAACCTTTAGGGTGGGGCTGCGACTGGTAAAGAACAGGTCAATAAGTACCTTAAAGGCGGGACTGGATTACGTTGACACACTAATTCGTCCTGTGTATAATTGAAAGTAATTCTATAGCATAAGAACGAGGAAAGGGAAGAGTAGGTCAATTCCGCCATCAGAGAGGGACTGCCCAGGCTGAAAGCAGTCCTGGGAACGGTTTTGACTGAAAGTGCACCTGGGAGTTGCCAAGCTGAAGACAGTAGGCCTGGCCGGGAGGCCCGTTACAGCCGTTTAGGGGAGCTGTGCCTAACTGTCTCCCTCCTGAGAGGGGTCTTAATGATCCAACCAGAGTGGAACCGCGGATAACCTCCGTCTCTGACCAGAGACGGGGGTTTAATTTATTCATTTTCCAAGCCGGCTGTTTGAGAATAATTGGGGGGATAGACATGTTTAACAGGCTCAAGCGGGACATCCGGGTTATCTTTGAACGCGATCCGGCTGCCAAGAGTGTTCTGGAAGTCATCCTGTGTTACCCTGGTTTTCACGCTATTTTGCTGCATCGGGTGGCCCATAGTTTTTACAAGAGAAACTGGATGGTCCTGGCCAGATTGATATCCCAAATTTCCCGCTTTGCCACCGGCATAGAAATTCACCCAGGGGCTAAGATAGGAGAGGGCCTTTTTATTGACCATGGCTCCGGGGTGGTAATCGGCGAGACTGCAGAAATTGGTGATAATGTTACCATCTACCAGGGGGTAACCTTGGGAGGTACAGGCAAAGAAAAAGGGAAGCGTCACCCGACCATTGGTAATAACGTAGTAATTAGTGCAGGGGCCAAGGTTTTGGGTTCCTTCAAGGTGGGAGATGACTCCAAGATTGGGGCCGGTTCGGTAGTAGTAAAACCCGTGCCGCCAAAATCAACTGTAGTGGGTGTTCCCGGCAAGGTGGTAGTCCGGGACGGAATAACAGTAAACAACACCGGAGAGGCTGTGGACTTAAAGCATGACCAAGTGCCCGATCCGGTAGCAGAGATGATTCTCTGCCTGCAGCGCAAAGTTGAACGGCTTGAGCAGCGGATTAGCGAGTTGGAAGGAGGACGAAGTAGTGACCTTAAAGCTGTACAATACTTTGACAAAGCAGAAGGAAAGTTTTAAGCCCAGGGATGCCGGCAAGGTCAGCATGTATGTGTGTGGGCCGACCACCTATAACTTTATTCACCTGGGAAATGCCCGGCCGCTGATTGTGTTCGATACTGTGCGCCGTTATTTGGAGTACCGGGGATTTGAAGTGAATTACGTCCAGAATTTTACTGATATTGACGATAAGATAATCAACAGGGCTTTGGAAGAGAAAACAGATGCCCTGAGCCTGGCAGCTAAGTATATTGAAGAGTATTTCCGGGACTCCCGGGCCCTAGGCGTGCGGGAGGCCACTGTCCATCCCAAGGTCAGTGAGCATATTCCGGAAATCATCGAGATGATTAAAGGCCTGATTGCCAAAGGCTACGCCTATGTGGTTGAAGGGGATGTCTATTATTCGGTGAAAAAATTCGCCGGCTATGGCAAGCTTTCCGGGCGTTCTCTGGATGATATGCAGGCCGGGGCCAGGGTGGAAGTGGATGAACGCAAACAGGACCCAATGGATTTTGCTCTCTGGAAGAGCGCCAAGCCAGGTGAACCTTCCTGGAACAGCCCTTGGGGGCCGGGAAGGCCGGGCTGGCACATCGAATGTTCGGTGATGTCCTTAACGTATTTGGGTGAGAGCTTTGATATCCACGGTGGTGGTTTTGACCTTATCTTTCCTCACCACGAAAACGAAATTGCCCAGTCAGAGGCGTACTCTGACGGCAGGCCCGTTGCCCGTTACTGGATGCACAACGGCTTTATCACTGTTAATCAAGAAAAGATGTCGAAATCCCTCGGCAACTTCTTTACTGTGCGGGAGATTTTAGCCAAATACAATCCTGAGGTAGTACGCTTCTTTATGCTGTCCACCCATTACCGGAGTCCTCTGGACTTTCACGACGGTAAGCTGGAAGAGAGTCAAAAGGCTCTGGAACGCTTGAAAAACACCCTGGCTTCTGTAGAAGCGGTCCTCAAGGGTTGGCCCGGCCCGCATCCGGGGCAGGATGATCTAACGCCCTTGAGCCAGGCTGGTAAAGAGGCCGCTGCCAGGTTCCAGGAAGCTATGGATGATGATTTTAATACCGCTCTGGCTGCTGCGGCGCTTTTTGAATTGGCCAGGGAAATTAATACCTATATCAGCAATCTGAAGGGACAAGCGTTGTCTCTTGAGGATGGGGCGGCTTTGGACCAAGCCAGGGGGACTCTCCTCAGACTTGGGAAAGTGTTAGGCTTGTTTGAGCAGACTCAGGTTATAGCGGCAGGAGATGACGGTTTAACTGACGGGTTAATGGAGTTGATTATCTCCATCCGCCAGGAAGCAAGGGTTAATAAGGATTGGGCTACTGCAGACAAGATCAGGGATGAGCTTGGCAAGCTGGGGGTTGTCATGGAAGATACTCCCCAGGGAGTACGGTGGAAGAGGCGCAATTAATGCTGGATATGAATTTTGAACTGAAGATGCCGCCTGAGCAGGTGTCCTGCCTGGTCCTGGCTTACTTAGGGGATGCGGTGTACGAGCTATATGTGCGCTCCCACCTTATCGGTGACGGCAGGGTCAAGGTCAACCAACTGCACAGGGGCGCAGTGAAGTTTGTCCAGGCCAAAACCCAGGCCCGGGTACTTAGGGCGCTGGAGGATACCCTGGACGAAACCGAAGCAAGTGTGGTGCGCCGGGGGCGTAATACCAAATCACTCCACGTTCCCAAAAATGCAGAGGTTATCGATTATCGCTATGCCACTGCTTTCGAGTGTCTGATCGGTTATCTCTATTTTAAAGGCCGGCATGAGCGGATTGCTGAAATATTTGCTAAAGCTGTAGAGGTGGTAGAGGGGGGTATTTCCTAATGGCCAGACAGCAGCTCAAAGTAGAACTCCTCCGCCATACTTTTAATCCGGAAGAAGTGGTGGCCATGGGTGCTAAGCTATGTTATTCCGGGGCGGACATCGACGAGCTGATTAAAGGAATTGAGAGTGCAGATCAATCCAAGTTTATCGAAAAGCTCATAGATATCGGGCACCTTTCTCCGGTGGAGCATGCCAGTTTTACCTTTGGTATCGAGGGTGTATCCAGAGCGCTGCTGGCCCAAATCACCCGCCACCGGATTGCCAGTTTCAGTGTAAAGTCCCAGCGCTATGTCGGTGAATCCAGTTCCGGCAGTCAGGGGCGGGTTTTTGCTTACATCATTCCCCCCCGGATTGAGGCTTTGGGTCCGGAATATGTTGCTGAATTTGAAAAGCAGATGGGACAGATTCAAGCCTGGTATGATTTCTGGAATGAGCAGTTGGGCAATCTCGGTGAAGCTTCCCATGAGGATGCCAGGTTTGTCCTGCCCAATGCGGCAGAAACCAAAATGCTGGTAACTATGAATGCCAGGGAGTTGTATCATTTCTTCGAACTGCGCTGCTGTAACAGGGCTCAGTGGGAAATCAGGGCTTTAGCCCAGGAGATGCTCCGCCTGGTTAAAAGGGTTGCCCCGGTTTTATTTAAGCATGCCGGGCCAGGGTGTGTTAGCGGGGCCTGTCCTGAGGGTAAGCTGACCTGTGGACAGGCTAAAGAAATGCGGGAAAAATACCGGTATCTAAATTAATACAAAGGATGATGAAAAGTGTCGGATAAAATCTTTGGCCGCAACCCGGTGTTGGAAGCTCTCAAGGGTGACCGGAGCATTAATAAGCTGCTCATTGCGAAAGGCGCCACCGGCGGCTCACTTTCGGAAATCAGGGCGAAGGCGCTTGCCAAGAGGATACCTGTACAGGAAGTGGAACGCCCGTACCTGGACAATCTGGCTGAAGGGGCCAGCCACCAGGGAGTAGTGGCCTTAGGGGCGGCCAGGGATTACGTCGAAGTAGAGGATATTCTTGCTATAGCCGGAGCTAAGGGGGAGGACCCGCTTGTCCTGCTCCTGGATGAGGTTGAGGACCCCCGCAATTTAGGCTCTATCCTGCGCACAGCCGACGGGGCGGGGGCTCATGGGGTAATTATCCCCAAGCGCCGCAGCGCCGGTCTTACCGAAGCTGTGGCCAAGGCATCAGCGGGTGCTGTGGAATATGTACCGGTAGCCCGGGTAAGCAATATTGCGCAAACAATTGACAATTTGAAAAAGCAGGGCTTGTGGATAGTGGGAACCGATGCCCAGGGGGACAAGGTATATTGGGAGCAAGACCTGGGCGGTCCTTTAGGCATTGTGGTTGGTAGTGAAGGTAAGGGTATCGGCAGATTAATTAAAGAAAAATGTGATTTTTTGGTCCGTATACCTATGAAGGGAAAAATTTCGTCTTTAAATGCCGGTGTTGCTACCTCCCTCATATTATATGAAGTTTTACGCCAGCGCAGGTAGGAGGCTTTTGATGGAGGATGTACTGATTGTTGACGGCTACAATGTAATCTTCGCCTGGCCTCAGCTGGCAAAATTGGCAGCCGGTAATTTTGAAGATGCCAGGATAAAACTTTTGGACATTCTCCAGAACTTTCAGGGCTACCAAGGAAATGAAGTCATAGTAGTCTTCGATGCCCACAGGGTTAAAGGCAACCCGGGTAAGCGGGAGCAATACGGGAACTTACTGGTAATTTATACAGCTGAAGACGAAACGGCAGACACTGTAATTGAAAGATTGGTTCCTGCCTGTTTTTCCAAAGGCAATGTCTTTGTGGTAACCTCTGACTGGGATGAGCAAAGGGTAGTTTTTGGACAGGGGGCCTACCGCATTCCCGCCAGGGAGTTATGGGAAATGGTAAGTAGACAAAGACTGGAAGTAGCTGCCAAAGCTGCGGTTAATCCCGTGGAGAGAAAAGAGTTAGCTCAGTTTTTAGATGAAGAAACGCGTCGGGAATTGGAAAAGTGGAGGAGAAAAAGGTAGGAGCTGGAAAGAAAAGTGCACAAAAGTAGCTTGACTGCTTTGTTTTATACATGTATAATATTCAATGTAATTGCAAGGGCAGATAACGCGTTTTTAGTCAAGAAGCCTCCGGGATTATTGTTCTGAGACGCAATAGATGGAGTTAACTGTTCCTGTTTTTTTGTGAGCGATTTTAGGAATAAGGTCAAAAGCTTGACCACTAAAACGTAAAGCGGAGGCGATGACCTTGAGTCTAAATGCACAGACAGAAATCCTGGTGAGGTTTGATGTCATGCTCGATGAGGATATCGTGGAGTTCGCAAAGGAAGGCGATGCTACAGCCCTGGAGTACTTGATTAATAAGTACAAAAACTTTGTCCGGGCTAAAGCTCGTTCTTATTTTCTCATCGGGGCTGATCGTGAAGACATTATCCAGGAAGGCATGATCGGACTGTACAAAGCTATTCGGGACTTCCGCCAGGATAAACTATCTTCCTTTCGTGCTTTTGCTGAGCTGTGCATTACCAGGCAGATTATTACCGCCATTAAGACGGCTACAAGGCAAAAACATATTCCCCTCAATTCATATGTTTCCCTAAACAAACCGATTTATGACGAAGATTCTGACCGGACTTTGTTGGATGTTATTTCCGGGACTAAGATTACTGATCCGGAAGAGCTGATCATCAGCCGGGAAGAGTTTGATGACATTGAGGAAAAGATGGGAGAGATATTGAGCTCACTGGAATGGAAAGTGCTCATGTCTTATCTGGAAGGTAAGTCCTATCAAGAAATCGCAGTTGATTTGAAGCGTCACGTTAAGTCTATTGACAATGCCCTGCAAAGGGTAAAACGCAAGCTGGAGCGTTACCTGGAGAACAGAGACTCCGAGGAACAGCAGCAGTAAGTGGCCAGAAAATACCTCTTGACCGGACCGGAGGTTCCTTGTATAATTAATTTTGCACCTTAGGAACTTTTATCAAAGTTTCTAGGCATAAGTGCAACTAAGGCTTCCGCCCACGCTAGCGCTTGGCGTAAGCCGAGTTTTCTTTATCGGCAGGAGAGATGCCTAGAGAAATTTAGGCATCTTTTTTAACCGAAAAAAGGAGTGCTGGGTTAATTGGAAAACATTAACTCTTGCATAACCGGTCAAAGTATGGTACATTATAATAGTGTCCTAATTCATCGCGGGGTAGAGCAGTTGGTAGCTCGTCGGGCTCATAACCCGAAGGTCGGAGGTTCAAGTCCTCCCCCCGCAACCATGCTGATATAGCTCAGTAGGTAGAGCGTATCCTTGGTAAGGATAAGGTCGCCGGTTCAATCCCGGCTATCAGCTCCACATGGCGGCGTAGCTCAGCTGGCTAGAGCATGCGGTTCATACCCGCAGTGTCGGGGGTTCAAGTCCCTCCGCCGCTACCAAATGTAAACGATCCGGTTCCGCAAAGCGGGACTGGTTTTTTGTTTTGTTGCGCTATTTATGTTTTGTGTAGGCTTACCTCTTTGCTTCGGTTGAACTCACTTCTCTCCTGCTCAACTGCGTTGCTCTTTGGTCGGACTTGTTTGTCTCCGGGCGGGTACCTGCCAGTGGGTCGTCTCCGCGCTCCGTACGGTGCAGCTCTAAGCTCGGTGTGCTAATAAAATTGACCAACCCCGCTGATGGGTCGTCCGTGACCCCAGCGGGGTTGCCGCCTTCCGTGGCGGCAAGGTCAATTTTATTGCACACCCGCGCTAAGAGCTGCTACCGTACTCCGCGAGTCGCTCCCCACCGGCAGGTACCCGCCCTGGGTGAAAAGGAGGGTCAAGGTTCTGACTAACAGCGTTGCGCTAAGCTATAGAATATGCCGAATGTGGTAATACTAGCGTTTAGTGGTACATACCGTCAGAAAGCGTGCGCTGGCTATAGGCATATGCCTGCAACTGCGTGCGCCGGCTATAGTCTAAGCCTGCACTGGGATTAGGTAGTTGCCCCTAGCTGAGAACGACCACCTGTGATGGAAGAAAATTTCGGTCGAAGTGCCTGCCAGTGGGGGCGTGCATTGCTCCGTCCGGTAACGGTTATTGTCCCGGTGCGCAACAGAATCCCTCCGACCGGTCGTTAATTCGGCCGGGAAAGATTTGAGTGGGCATTTCCGCGAATTATGGCCAGAAGGAAACGCCAGAAGGAAACTATACCAGAAGAAAACTATACCAGAAGGAAACGCCGGAAGGAAACTATTGACACCGTTTGCTAATTGTGATAAATTACTTAGGGTAACGGACAAATCTGGACCACTGTCGATAAGTAGTAGTTCTTGGGGAGGTGGCACAATGAGGGTCGGCATTACAATGGCTTGCACTGACTGCAAGAGGCGTAATTATACAACTAATAAAAATAAAAAGAACAACCCGGACAGAATCGAAATGAAAAAATACTGCAAATTCTGCCAAACCCATACCGTGCATAAGGAGACCCGCTAATTGCGGCAAATCTTTGTACACAGTAATTCAGTTCTAAGGATGTGGAAAAGCATGGCGGAAGCTACCAAGGAAGCCGGTAAGGTTGTCAAGAAAGAGGCAAAGGAACCGGCCAAGAAGGAGGCGCCCAGGAAAGAAGCAGCAAAGGTTAACAGGATCGAAGAACTAAAGAAGTTTTTTAACGGGACTAAGTCTGAGTTAAAGAAGGTACACTGGCCGGATCGCCAGCAGGTAATTACCTATACTTCCGTGGTTCTGGTGACTGTAGCGTTGATGTCAGTTCTTATCTGGGTGGCTGACTTGGGCTTAAGTGCCCTCTTGCAACTATTGGTGAAAAAGTAAAATGAGAGCTGGGGGGTGAGGGGCCTACGAATAGCGGGTCCCTTGTACTATGGAGAAAAAGTGGTTTGTCATCCATACTTATTCCGGATATGAAAACAAGGTAAAAGCAAACCTTGAGAAGCGCGTAGAGTCAATGAACATGGGCGATAAGATCTTTAGGATTCTTGTCCCTATGGAAGATGAAGTGGAAATCAAAAACGGAAAACGTAAGATTTCCAAACGTAAAATATTTCCGGGATATGTTTTGGTGGAAATGATTATGACAGATGACTCCTGGTATGTGGTAAGGAACACTTCGGGAGTAACCGGTTTTGTTGGAAGTGGAGCCAAACCCATCCCCTTGCACGAATCTGAAGCCTTGCACATCCTAAAGCAGATGGGTATGGATGAGTTGAAGACCAAAGTGCATTTTGCGGTTGGGCAGAATGTGCGGGTTGTATCAGGTCCTTTCGAAAACTTCATTGCAACTGTTGAAGAGATTTACCCCGAAAAGGGTAAACTTAAAGCCCTTGTCGCTATGTTTGGGCGGGAAACCCCTGTAGAGTTAGAGTTTTCTCAGGTAGAGAAAGCTGATTAGGGTTTCCGGTGGGAGGGCCTGTCAGGCCCGTGATTACCACATTTTGTTTTTAAGGAGGTGGAAAATATGGCAAAAAAGGTAGTTGGCTTGATTAAACTGCAATGTCCTGCGGGGAAGGCCACTCCTGCTCCTCCGGTAGGTCCTGCTCTCGGTCAGCACGGGGTCAACATTATGGCCTTCTGTAAAGAATATAACGAGCGGACTGCACCTCAGGCAGGTTTAATTATCCCTGTAGAGATCACAGTTTACGAAGATAGATCCTTTACTTTCGTTACTAAGACTCCCCCTGCCGCCATCCTTCTGAAGAAGGCAGCCGGCATTGAAACCGCTTCCGGGGAACCTAACAAGAAGAAAGTAGCTAAGGTCTCCAAGGACAAAGTCCGGGAAATCGCTGAGCTCAAAATGAAGGATCTCAATGCCGCCACCCTCGAAGCCGCTATGCGGATGATCGAAGGTACGGCCCGCAGCATGGGTATTGATGTTATTTAACCGGGTTCTCTCAAGTGGGAGGATATTATCCGTTACGACCACAAAGGAGGTAAACTAATCATGGCAAAGCATGGCAAGAAGTATCAAGAGGCTTTTAAACAGGTGGACCGGGATGCCCTTCTGGAACCTACTGAAGCCATTGGAATTGTAAAAAAGGTTGCAACCGCCAAGTTTGATGAAACTGTCGAAGTTGCTGTCAAACTGGGAGTTGACCCCCGGCATGCTGACCAACAGGTACGGGGCGCGGTGGTGCTTCCCCATGGCACCGGCAAAACCGCTAAAGTTTTGGTTTTTGCCAAGGGCGATAAGGCTAAGGAAGCTGAGGCAGCCGGCGCTGATTTTGTTGGGGCTGAAGATATGATCTCCAAGATTGAAGGCGGTTGGATCGGTTTTGATGTAGCCGTAGCCACTCCGGATATGATGGGGATGGTCGGAAAGCTGGGCCGGTTGCTTGGACCTAAAGGCTTAATGCCCAACCCTAAGACCGGAACCGTTAGCTTTGATGTTGAAAGAGCTGTTAAGGAAATCAAGGCCGGTAAGATCGAATACCGGACTGACAAGTCGGGGATTATTCATGCCCCCATCGGTAAGGTTTCCTTTGATGGTGAGAAACTGAGTGAGAACTACTATACCCTGCTGGATGCCTTGGTAAAAGCCAAGCCTGCAGCAGCCAAGGGCCAGTATATTCGCAGTGTAACAGTGGCTTCTACTATGGGGCCAGGGGTGAGAGTGAATCCCCTTAAAGCTACCAGGTAGTGTGAAGTAAGCCGGTGTGAATTAAGCTATTGACT
>JAJZTU010000092.1 GCA_021848765.1 Bacillota bacterium | reverse complement strand
GCTGAAATCATACTTCCGGTTCTTTTCAAAAAACCTCAGCGCCTCCGGCTCCAAAACGTAAATTCCGGTATTGACAGTATCACTGAAAACTTCACCCCAACTGGGCTTTTCCAGGAACTGCCTGATTGCTCCGGATTCATCTGTAATCACCACCCCGTATTCCAAAGGGTTCTCCACCGGCGTGAGCACCAGGGTAGCGATGGCTTGCTTTTTCCGGTGATATTCCACAGCCTGGGATAAATTAAAGTCTGTTAAGGCGTCCCCGCTAATAACCAGAAATGTCTCATCCAGAAACTCTTCCGCGTTTTTCACACTGCCTGCTGTCCCCAGGGGGGTCTCTTCAATAAAGTAATGCAGGTTAACTCCCCAGGGGCTTCCATCACCGAAGTAGTCCTGAATAGCCTCCGGCAGGTATTGGAGAGTCACCCCAATATCTGTAATTTCATGTCTTTTTAATAATTTAATAATATGCTCCATCACCGGCCTGTCCAGCAGCGGAGTTAAAGGCTTCGGCCGGTCACAGGTCAGGGGCCTCAGCCGGGACCCTTCCCCTCCGGCCATAATGATTGCTTTCATCGCATTCACTCCTTGTACCTCTATTCTTGTACTGCCCGGGGCAGAAAGTTCATTGGTACAGTCGTTCTGCTCCCGGTCTTTCCGGGCCCGGCATGGTGGCATAATATCCGTAGTCCCAATCTGAAGCAACAGCCGGCCGCTTCCAGGTGCTCTCCCGGTAAAGGCCCAGAACCTCGCGGTAGAGCTCACTGGTCTGTCTGGCAATCCGGGGCCAGTTATAAATTTCCCTGACATCAGCAAAGGCTCTCTCTTCAATCCTCTTGGCAAATGCAGGGTCACAGAGGATATGGAGTATATTATCTGCCAGCGAGTTTGCAGAGCCGTTGTAAACCTTCAACCCGTTGACCTCGTGATTAACTATCTCACCCAGGCCGCCGGTGTCGGAAACCACCACCGGTGTCCTCGCCGCCATGGCCTCCAGTGCAACTATGCCAAAGGGCTCATACAGGCTGGGGAAAACAGCCGCATCGGCACACCTGTATAATCTGTTGCGGGTATCGTCATCAATATACCCTGTGAAGTAAACGCTTTGCTCTATGCCCAGTTCCCGGACCCTGTTTCTCAGGTAATGCTCATTAGGCCCTTTGCCGGCTATCACAAATTTGGTCGGGGGGTGGTAATGCAGTACCTTGGGGACAGCATCCAGGAGGACCTGAACCCCTTTTTCCTGGACCAGGCGGCCCACAAAAAATACTATTTGCTCATCAGGATGGGCATAGCGTGTTTTGAATTCCGGGTCCACGTCCCTGACCATAAATTTCTCCGGGTCCACTCCATTGGGAATAACCTGCAGTTTATCCTTGGGAAGTTGGAATACCCTGCGGAGTTCCTCCTCCATGTATTTGCTGCAGACAATTACCCGCCAGGCCTCATACGTTAACCACCATTCCACATCACTGATATAACGCTGATCATCATTGTGCAGTCCGTAATTGCGGCCATACTCGGTGGCATGAATTGTAGCCACCAGGGGAACATTGCAGGCGTGCTTTACCGCCCTGGCCGCGTAGGCGGTGAGCCAGTCGTGATTATGGACTAAATCAATCTCACCCTCCAGGTTATTTAATAAAGTAAGGGTGTACTCCAGCATAGCCAGGTTCAAGTGTAAAATCCAAGTTTTAAAGTCAGGTGCAGTTAGGCTGTAGGGAGTTACCCGGTGGACCTGTACCCCCTGAAAGTTGTCATAAGCAGGCAGTCCCTGCCCCCCACAGGTTATCAGGTGTACCTCGTGCCCTTCCTGAACCAGGGCAATGCTCAGGTCGTGTACATGCTGAGCCAGGCCACCGACGCTCTTAGGCGGAAATTCCCAGGAATACATGAGCAAACGCAACTGTTCATCACCTCATCCACAAAAATTACCCACTGACAAACCCCCTGGATTGCCAGCTTCTTAACAGCCACTATCCAGGGGGTAGTTTTATCCGGACACCTAAGCTCATCAGAAATCCCCGTTGTGTACCTCATAACTCCAATTGCGGCCGGAGTTGTTATCCCAGTTATTGGCGCTGTCCTTAAAGCAGAAGTTAAAGCGGGAATCTTCTTCCATGGATATGGTCTTCTCCCATCCCCAGCCTATCCTATGCATGGGGTAATCCCCCAGATGGACCCAATTGTGGCCTTTACCATAGCCCACATGGAGATAGACCTGGTCAGCCCCGGATTTAGACAAGAGGCCATTGTACAGAACAGTTACCTGTTGACCTGCGGTAATCGGGGTAGGGTCCACGTATACACCACCCCCCATTAGACTTTCCTGCATTTCCTTTAAGCGCTGCTCACTGTCCCGCATGTTCGTGTGTTTTAAGTTTTTCATCCCCTCATTCCCTCCTACCGGGTGAACTGTGAGCCTTCGATGGGTATATTCCAGTTTTGGCCATTGTTGTTATCCCAGTTATTCGCACTATCCTTAAAGCAAAAACACAAGGAACCCGGATGTTCTACGGGAAAAACTTTTTGCCAACCATCAGCGGTGCGCTGCATGGCTAAATCACTGACATACTGCCAGCTATCCCCATAACCGGTGTGAAGGTATACCTGATCTGCACCGGATTGGGCCAGCAGGCCATTGTAGTTAAGCCTGACGAGTTCCCCGGAACGGACAGTTTGAGGTGAAACGCTAATCCCTTGATTTGTTAAATTCATGTCTTCTGCTACCTCCCTAATTTTTTAAAATTATTTTGAAGGGACATCGACCTTAGTATGGTTCCTAAGCCAAATTTTCATACTAAAAAATACACCAAAAAAAGAGAACCCGCTGTTTATAGCGGGCTCTCGTACATAAGATTCTTTTTAATTACATCATAGGAGGCATGCCACCGGGCATTCCACCGGGCATCTTATCCTCCTGAGGCTCATCAGCCACCAAGGACTCAGTGGTGAGAACCATAGCAGCGATGGAAGCAGCGTTCTGCAATGCAGAACGGGTTACCTTGGCAGGGTCCACAATACCGGCAGCGATCATATCTACATACTCTTCAGTCGCAGCATTGAATCCGATACCGGCGTCACTGGCCTTAACCTTTTCAACAATAACCGAACCTTCCAGGCCTGCGTTGTTAGCGATCTGGCGAAGGGGTTCTTCCAGAGCCTTCTTGATGATGGCTACACCGGTAGCCTCATCACTGTTTGCGGTCGTAATACTTGCCAAGGCAGGTATTACATCCACCAGAGCGGTACCACCACCGGCTACGATACCTTCTTCAACAGCAGCCCGGGTAGCATTCAGGGCATCCTCAATGCGGAGCTTCTTTTCCTTCAACTCGGTCTCGGTTGCCGCACCAACCTGGATAACGGCTACCCCGCCGGCCAGCTTGGCCAGGCGCTCCTGGAGCTTCTCCTTGTCAAACTCGGAAGTAGTGTCTTCATGCAGCTTACGGATTTGAGCAACCCGTTTTTCAATTTCAGTAGAATCGCCGCCGCCGTCTACAATAACAGTCTCTTCTTTGTTAATTTTGACCTGGCGGGCCCGGCCCAGCATATCAACAGTGGTGTTTTCCAGCTTACGGCCCAGCTCTTCAGAGATAACCTGGCCACCGGTGAGGATAGAGATATCCTCCAGCATAGCCTTCCTCCGGTCACCAAAACCAGGGGCCTTAACCGCAACACAAGTGAAAGTTCCACGCAGCTTGTTAACCACCAGAGTGGCCAGGGCTTCCCCTTCTACATCTTCAGCGATGAGCAGGAGAGGCTTGCCGGACTGAACAACCTTCTCCAGAACTGGAAGCAGTTCCTGAATGGAACCAATCTTCTTTTCGGTGATCAGGATGTAAGGCTCGTTCAAGACAGCCTCCATCTTATCAGTGTCAGTAATCATGTAAGGGGAGATGTAGCCCCGGTCGAAATTCATCCCTTCAACTACTTCCAAAGTGGTACCAAAGCCCTGGGATTCTTCAACAGTGATAACACCGTCTTTACCCACCTTTTCCATTGCCTCGGCAATGAGGTTACCGATTTCGGAGTCAGTTGCGGAAATGGAAGCAACCTGGGCAATAGCATCTTTATTTTCTACAGGCTTAGCCTGCTTCTTGATCTCATCTACAACAACATTAACAGCCTTCTCAATACCCTTTTTGATAATCATCGGGTTAGCGCCGGCCGCTACGTTTTTCATGCCTTCACGGATGATAGCCTGGGCCAGAACAGTTGCAGTAGTGGTACCATCACCGGCAACATCATTGGTTTTGGTAGCAACTTCCTTGACCAGTTGGGCTCCCATGTTCTCAAAGGGATCTTTCAGTTCGATTTCCCGGGCAATGGTAACACCGTCATTAGTAATCAAGGGAGAACCAAATCTCTTATCTAAAACAACATTACGACCTTTGGGGCCGAGGGTAACCCTTACTGCTTCAGCAAGGTTATTAACTCCTCTTTCCAATGCCCGGCGGGCATCTTCACCGAAAATAATCTGCTTTGCCAATTAACTCTACCTCCTTAACCATTTTTCACTAAGTACTGTAAATTTGATATTTCTCTTGTTGATTACGGCAATTTACTTGTTGATTACAGCCAGGATGTCCCGCTCGCCGAGGATGAGATATTCCTGACCATCATACTTAATCTCGGTGCCGGCATACTTGGAGAAGATTACCCGGTCTCCGGCTTTCACCTCAGGGGCAATCCTTTCACCATTGTCCAACACCCGGCCGCTGCCTACTGCTACAATTTCGCCTTCCTGGGGCTTTTCCTTGGCAGTATCGGGCAGGACAATACCGCTGGCAGTCCTTTCTTCGCCGGCCAATGCTTTCAAAATCACCCTATCACCTATTGGCTTGAGCATTAAAAAACCCTCCTTCTTTTTTTTAATACTGGTTGTTAATTGTTGTTAGCACTCATCCTGGTTGAGTGCTAATACAATTATAATAATATAAAAAGGGAAAAGCAAGCGCAACTCCCTTTTTAGGCAATTATTTCTTCTATTCTGTTTTTATCGCAATCAGGATAGCAATTGCTTCAACTTTCACTGCCACAACATCCGGTACCCAGATATTAGTTTTTCCCTCTTGGAAATCAATTATTCATCATTTGGGGGTGGAATTATGTATTTATCCCTGAATGGCTTAAGCTTCACCACGGGCACATTCGCCGGCCTCCCCCCGGAGTATCTCCAGCCCATGAGCCAAAGCAGGCAGGATTACCTCCAGGCACTCCTGAACGGCTTTAGGGCTCCCAGGCAGGTTGATAATCAGAGTCCGGTGCCTAATCCCCGCTACTGCCCTGGAGAGCATAGCCCGGTTGGTTTTCTTCAGGCTTTCCATACGCATAGCCTCCGGAATGCCCGGTACCAACTTATCCACCACTTCCATGGTTGCGTCCGGGGTAATATCCCGGGGGCCTAATCCTGTTCCCCCGGTACTGAAAATCAGGTCCAATTGATCCTGGTCAGCAAAGTGGATGAGGTTTTCCTTGATTATGTCAAACTCATCGGGAACAATTTCGTAGCGGACCACTTCCCCGCCCAGGTCAGCAACCATTTCCCGGATAACCTGACCGCTAAGGTCCTGGCGCTCACCCCGGGAGCCCTTGTCGCTGGCAGTTAAGATGCCTACAGTAAATTTCCCCATCTTCAATCACCTCGGAATTCAAATTAGATGACTTCTAAGACATCTCCTACGGCCACCGGCCCTCCCTGCAGTACCTTAATAAAAATTCCTTCCTTGGGCATCACACAATCTCCCGCCTGGTAGTAAATTGCGCACCTGGTGTGACATTCCTTGCCGATTTGAGTAACTTCTCCCACAGCTTCGGTACCGATTTTCATCCTGGTCCCAATAGGCAAACTAACTAAATCAATCCCCTCAGTTGTAATATTCTCGGCAAAATCTCCGGGTTTGACATCGAGACCCATATTCCGCATCTTTTCAATGCTTTCCATAGCCAAAAGACTAACCTGCCGGTGCCAAGGGCCCCCATGGGCATCATTTTCCAAACCAAAGTCGACCAACAGTCGGCCTTTGCCAACGTTAGCCTTGCGGGTCCCTTTCTTTTCACTTATACAGACTGCTACTATTTTACCCTTTTGCCCTGACAATCTATCCATTATTTTCACCTCTCGTCGTTTCTACCGGGGTCTGCTTCGGGTGGGCGGTTACCCTTCCCGGAACCGGCTAATCCTGCTTGCTACTCCACCGGCCAAGGGGCTTCTCCCTGGCGGCGGTAGGTACCGCTTTTGCCGCCTGTTTTTTGGACCAGGCGGATATTTTGGATGACCATATCCTTGTCTACAGCTTTGCACATATCATAAATTGTCAGGGCCGCCACTGAAACAGCGGTCAGGGCTTCCATCTCCACTCCGGTCTTCCCGGTTGTGCGCACTCTGGCTTCTATGAGTACCCTGGAAACTTCCTCATCCAGCCGGAAATACACATCTGTCCCGGTAATCAGCAGGGGATGACACATTGGAATCAGGGTTCCGGTCTGTTTGACTCCCATAATCCCGGCCACCCGCGCGACCCCTAAAACGTCTCCTTTAGCCAGTTGCCCTGCCTTAATCAGCGCCAGGGTCTCCGCCCGCATTACTACTTCCCCCTGGGCAATAGCTTCCCGCTTGGTTTCGGTCTTATCGCTCACATCTACCATGCGGGCCCGGCCCTGCTGATCAAAATGGGTAAGTTCCCCCATTGCTTAACCTCCTATCTGGGACATCACCCGCTCATTATCAGCCCAACCATCGTCCACCATGGAATGCTGCTTGGGCTTCCGGGCTACCGCCTGGGCCACAATAGCCGCCAGGTCATCCACACCGGCCCCGGCCCGCAAAGGGGTCCGGAGGTCTACTTCCTGTTTGGAATGCAGGCACGGACGCAGTTTGCCCTCCGAGGTCATCCGGAGCCGGTTACAGGCAGCACAAAAATGCTCACTCATAGCGCTGATAAAGCCAATGGTACCCTTAGCCTCAGGCAGGGTATAATACTTCGCCGGACCTCCTCCTGTTACCTGTTCCCTGGGGAGCAGCGGCCCTAACTCTGCCAGCTTTTCCTTGATTTCCGGAATGGTCACCCGGGACCCTCCGGCCCATTTGTCACTACTCCCTATGGGCATCAACTCAATGAAGCGGACATGAAAAGTCCGGGTCAGGGTCAGGCGGGCAAAATCCGGTAATTCATCATCATTGGTTCCCCGCATCACTACACAGTTAAACTTGAGCGGCTCCAAGCCGGCAGATACGGCAGCCTCAACCCCGGCCCAAACCTTGGCCAGGCTTCCACCCCGGGTAATCCGCGCAAACCGTTCCGGGCGCAGGGTATCCAGGCTGATATTTACCCGCTTAAGCCCGGCCGCTTTCAACTCCTTGGCATATTGGGGCAGCAGTATACCATTGGTGGTAAGGGCGATGTCGTCAATCTCCGGAATTTCCCCCAATTGGCGCACAAAAGCGGTCAAGCCCAAGCGTATCAGGGGTTCTCCACCGGTAAGCCTAACCTTGCGAATCCCGGCTTTTACACAACTTTGGACAATCTTCAGGATTTCCTCCCAGCGCAGGACCTCTTCACGGGAAATCAATTCCACACCGTCCTCAGGCATGCAATAGAGACACCGCAAATTGCACCTGTCGGTAACCGAGATTCGCAGGTAATTGATTTGACGTTGAAACTGGTCCTGCATAATCTCCCCCCTAACTTTACCTTAAGTAGTACATAATCTCGCCCATGTCCTTGGTATCGTAACCTCCCAGGGCCTGAACCTCTGCCTGGAACTTTGGATTCTTGATAATTTTCATCAGATTCTGCACATAGGGAGAATCCCAGAATTCCCCCGGAATCAACAAATCGTACCGCTCTTTGGCCACCGGAACAAAGTCCACTTCCAGCGCTTTGGCAGCAGCCATAATACCTAAACCGGCATCTGCACTGTCACTGGCCACAGCTGCAGCCACCCCCAGGTGAGTAAATTCTTCCCGGTCGTAGCCCTCGATGGTTTCCGGATTTATTCCCAGCTTGCCAAGTTCATAATCCAATAGCACCCTGGTTCCTGCCCCCCTCTGGCGGTTGATATAGCGGACTTTTCCTCCGCTCAGGTCCCGTAATCCTCTGATTTCCAGGGGATTCCCCTTGGGCACCAGCAGCCCCTGTTCCCTGTAGACCAGGTTCACCAGGACCACCGGGCGCCGGCCCAGGTACTTGGGCAGGTAGGGCACATTATATTCACCGGAACCGGGGTCCAGCAGGTGCACTCCGGCCAAATGAGCTTCCCCCCTGCGGATGGCCAATAACCCCCCCAGACTGCCCACATGAGCAGAAGACAAGGTCCACCCGGGAAACTCCAAACTCAGGTAATTAGCCAACAGGTCAAGAATTATATCATGGCTGCCAACCACAACGGTCGTCCTGGCCACTGCTTCTACAGGCCGGAAAAGCTCTATCTCCACCGCTTTTCCCACCTCAAATCCCTCGCTGAGGCGCGGAATCCGCATGATACCGTCAGCCCGTACCAGGGACATGATTATTCCTGCTCCCCTGGCAATAGGGGTGGCCACAAACTTGTCCCCTACCTTGCCACACTTCACCCGTACAAACTCCTCCTGCCCCAGGGGTGACACAACCTGTCTGGATAAAACCGCTTCCAGACGGGGTCTGGGGGCTCCTTCAACCCCGGTGAACAGTTCCAAAACCGGTTTTACAAACAACTCACAAGTCAGGGCCGCTGACACCGGGTATCCCGGCACTCCTACTATGGGCTTTCCTTCTACCAGACCCAAAATAACGGGTTTACCCGGTTTTATAGCCACACCGTGACAGATGAGTTCTCCAAGTTCTGCAACTACCGAGGAAGTAAAATCCTCCGAACCGGCCGAGGAACCTGCATTAACTAAGACCAGGTCATTCTCCATGGCTGCCCTTAAGACAGCCTCCTTAATCGACTCATAATTATCGACTACAATGGGATAGCGGACCGCCTGTGCCCCCCACTGGGTAACCAACCCGCCAAGCACCTGGGAATTGTACTCAATTATACTCCCCGGTTTTAACTCACTCCCAGGTTCCACCAGCTCCGTACCGGTTGGAATAACCCCTACCCTGGGCACCCGCTTAACATCTATTTCCCCAACACCACCGGCCAGCAGTGCCCCCAGATCGTAGGGACCGATCAGGTGGCTTCCGGGCAAAATCATCTCCGTTGCCACCAAATCCTCACCAATAGGCCGCACATGCTGCCACGGGGCCACTGAAGCAATTATTTCCACAAATTCCTGATCAGCGTGGGTACCATGCCGGGTGACCTGTTCAATCATCACCACCGCATCACACCCGGGCGGCAAAGGATCCCCGGTATCCACATAAAATGCCTGTTCACCCAAGCTTAAAGTGACGGGATTGGTCTCCCTTGCTCCCACAGTATCCCCGGCCCGCACTGCTATCCCATCCATGGCTGAAGCATGGTAATGAGGGGAAGATACCCTGGCATAAACCGGCCCGGCAGTTACCCGCCCCAAAGCCTTGTCCACAGGAATCTGCTCCGGACCCTGCTCTAACCGGGAATGAGCCTCCCTCACCCGGAACAGAAACTTTTCCAGTGCTTCCTCCAGGTTTAGATTATCCAGATAGACAGTGCGCTTTACCAAAACAACTCCCCCTACAGAATCCGTACTTTGCCTAAACAAATTTAGCAATCATAGTTTAAAATAGCCTTACATTGACATACTCGCCTTCCATAACCCCTTCTTTATCCAGGGGAATGCGGAATATGCCGTCAGCCCTGACCATAGTAGTAATAAGTCCGGCTTTGCCCAGGACAGGCACTGCCCACAGTTTCCCCATCCTATCCTCTAAGCATACCCGGACATGGTCTTCCCTTCCCGGCCCTGAGGCGACATTGCAACTGACTCTTGCCCTGACCGCTGCTTCCGGCTTACCCCGTCTAAGTCCCTGGAAATGCCAGAGCATGGGTTTAATGAACAGATCAAAAATCACCATAGCCGAGACGGGATGGCCGGGCAAACCCACAACCGGTTTTTTACCAATCATCCCCAGAATAGTTGGCTTCCCAGGCCTTACTGAAACACCATGGATTAAAACTCCCGGCTCCCCCAATGCCTCCATAACCCGGGCGGTGGCATCCCTGGTCCCTACAGAACTTCCTCCGGAAATCACCACCAGGTCATTCTCAGCAAGGGCTTCCTCGACCTGCTGCCGCAGTTCATCAAAACAGTCAGGTATAATCCGGTAAAGCTTACCTACCCCACCGCATTCCTGCACCAAACCATACAGGGTATAGGAGTTGATATCCCGGACTTGTCCGGGTAGGGGAACCTGATCAGGCCTGATTATCTCATCCCCGGTGGAAATAATTCCAACCTTTGGTTGGGCAGCTACCCTTACCTCAGCAACACCTACCCCAGCCAGCACTCCAAGGTCTTGTGGACGCAGTTGCCACCCTTTGGGCAGCACCAACTCCCCTGTCCTAACATCTTCCCCGGCCTGAATGACGTTTTCTCCAGGTGCCACCGGACGCAAAACAGTAACAGTGGTAGAATCCAGCTCTTCGGTATACTCAATCATCACCGCTGCATCACTTCCGGGAGGCAGCATTCCACCGGTGGAAATCCTGACTCCCTCCCCCGGGGCCAGCATTTTGTCTGCTGCTTTTCCCATTAACACTTCACCGGTCACTGTAATCAGGGCCGGTAAAGACTCGGAAGCCCCAAAGGTATCTTTAGCTTTTACAGCATAACCGTCAACAGTTGACCGGGCAAATCCAGGTACATCCGTGGGGGAAATAACATCCTGGGCCAGGACCCTCCCCAGGGCTTCCACCAACGGTATCCTCTGAATTGCACCGCTAACTCCTTCTACATGGGGCCATAATTTGGCCCAAGCCTCCGGAACTGTTACCACTTGAAAGAGCTGAACCACCTTGTTACCCCCTAGAAACATCCCAATTGGCATTCTTTAATCTTAATCTTCAGCCGGTCTGCAGCCTCACCAATAACCTTCCTGGGGACCTGCAGTTTCTCGGCCAGAGCCCAGGCCTGCCCACAGGACAGTTTGCCGTCAACACTGGCTTCCTTAAGGGCCTGTAGTACTTTTTCATCAATATTCTCCACTGCAACACCCTCCCGCCAATTTAAAATTATAGCCAGCGACTCCCGTTGAAAGGCGCTGGCCCGTGACTAACACAATACTCCTTTCCAATTCGGGAGGCACACCGGTTTCCCGCAAAAAACGGCAATTTGCCATTATGTGCCCTTGAACC
>JAJZTU010000091.1 GCA_021848765.1 Bacillota bacterium | reverse complement strand
CCCCGGTGTTGCCCGGTTCCATGAGCTTGGTGGCCTACCTTGGCGAAATTCCTGTTTTGGGGTTGCCAGGCTGTGTCATGTATGCCAAAACCACCGTCTTTGACCTGCTGCTGCCCAGGATTCTGACCGGAGAAAAAATTACCCGGCAGGATTTGCTGCAGTTAGGCCACGGCGGTCTGTGCCTGGAATGTCCTACCTGCAGTTATTACAGAATTTTCTTCCATCTCGATTGCATATTTTAGGCTTTCCAGGATATTTCTAGGATTATCGATTTTCCCCATAACCATCCCTCCCTTTAGAGATATATTTTACCTGTTGCTAACCGAATATTCCCTATTATTAAACTTAATTGGAGCTGCAGATTTTAAATTAAAGGGATGGAAAATATTCCATCTTTTTTTGTTGACAAAACAAGTTTCACGGGGGTATTATAATAACAAGAATATTATAATATTGTAATACAATAATTGACTAAAACGAAAATCCACTTGGGTGGCGGCGGGATTGGTACAGTTGTGGGTGGCAGGTTAAGCAAAGCTGTTGGTTTTGAACAGTTCTTCTTCTATTATGGGCTAGTCTTACTGATATTAGTGTTTTTAGCAGGCGGGTTAATTAAACCTGCGGTCCGTCAGCAGGACCAGGCAAAGGCTGCGTAAAATGGAGGGTACATAATTTACAGGGGAAAGGGAGGATTACCGTGTTGCAATGGTTTGCTGACCGGGTTGTATACAGCCTGCTGGGATTGGAAAAAGGTACCCGCTTGGCCGGTGCTTTGAACTTCTTTATCTATGATACCATCAAAATCTTATTACTGTTAGTGGTAATCATCTACGCGGTTTCCATCATCCGGAGCTTTTTCCCGCCGGAGAAAACCAAGAAATTGTTGAGCCATAAGCGGGAGTTCTTTGGTAATATTGCTGCCGCCCTACTGGGGGTCGTGACTCCTTTTTGCTCCTGTTCTGCGGTACCGGTGTTTATTGGCTTTGTGGAATCAGGAGTGCCTTTGGGGGTGACCTTTTCTTTTTTAATTTCTTCACCGATGGTTAATGAGGTGGCGATAGTCCTGCTACTGGGTATATTTGGCTGGAAGATTGCCGGAATCTACGTTGCCTCCGGTTTGGCAGTAGCTATTGCAGGCGGGATTATCATAGGGCGGTTAAAACTGGAAAACCAAGTGGAGGATTATGTTTACCAAATTAAGCTGAGTGATGTGGAACTGCCTGACTTGACATGGAAGGACCGTTCCGATTATGCTTTTGGGTACGTAAAGGATATTCTGAAAAAGGTCTGGCCCTACATTGTGGTGGCCATTGCCATCGGGGGAGCCATCCATGGTTATGCCCCCGAAAATTTCCTGATGAAGTACGCCGGCAGGGATAATATTTTGGCGGTTCCTGTTGCTGTACTTATAGGGGTGCCCCTATACTCCAACGCAGCCGGCATTATACCCATTGTCCACGCCTTAATGGAAAAGGGTATGGCAGTAGGTACGGTCCTTGCCTTTATGATGGCGGTCACCGCCCTCAGCCTGCCTGAGCTGATTATCCTGCGACAGGTACTGAGACCTAAGCTGATCGGTATTTTTGTAGCAATTATGGCTGTTGCTATTGTTTTTACCGGTTATTTGTTCAATGCGATTTTGTAGATATTGAGGAGGTAGGCTTTGATGGAGGAAAGGCTATACCAGATGAAGGCTGATTTCTTAAAAGCCTTGGCACACCCAAGCAGGATCCGTATCTTAGAACACTTAAGAGCGGAAGAACGCTGTGTCTGCCGTTTTATTGAGGACCTGGACCTGGAACAGTCCAATGTTTCTCAACATTTAGCGGTTTTAAAGAAGCAAGAGATTGTATCTTCAAGAAAAGAAGGGACGAATGTTATCTATAAGGTCAACCATCCTGAAGTATTTGAGATATTGGATATGATCAATGAAGTCCTTTACACACAGGTTAACAGTGCCATGGATTTATTAAAGACCTCAAAGAAAACTGAAAAAGGGGAGAGGGTTAATGAAAATAAAAGTATTAGGGCCGGGTTGCGCCAATTGTGTGAACCTGGAAGCGCTGGTTAAAGAGGTAGTTGCCGAATTAGGAGCGGAAGCTACGGTACAAAAGGTAACCGACTTCAAGGATATTGCCAAATACGGTATCATATCCACCCCGGGGTTGGTCATCAATGAGGTAGTCAAGTGGTCAGGAAGCGTTCCCAGCAAGGCCAAGGTCAATGAGTTAATTACCACGGAATTGGCTAAAGGTGAATAAAAAATCGTTTAGAAGTAACTGTTATAACCGGAGGACAGTTTTAATTTGTCCTCCGGTTATTTTTTTAAATACCTTGAAAAAGATAATTATAAAGATTATAATTAATACAACATATCAGGATATTAAAATATGAATGATGGAAGGGGATTCTATGTCTAAAACACTGGATAAAAATAAGCAAGAAATTCAATCCGAACTTTATGCCAAGTTCTTTCAGGGGTTGTCCAACCCAACCCGTTATAAGATAGTAGAAGCTTTGTTAGAGGGGCCTAAAAATGTAAGTCAGCTTGTTAATAAACTGGGGGTTTCCCAGAGTCAAATTTCTAATCAACTGGCCTGCCTTAAATGGTGTGGTTATGTTACCTGTAAACAGGAAGGTAAGTATGTTTATTACCAGATTACCGATGAAAGAATCCGCACGATTATGGAATTAGCCCGTTCTATGGTTGCTGATAATGCTAACCATATCAGTTGCTGTACAAGGATGTAAATATAAATATAACAAACTACCGACAGAAGGATGTGGGGAAAATGAGTGACTGCTGCCAAAATAACCAAAGTGAAGAGAGTTGCTGCAGGTTTGAAGATACACCGGAAATCAAATATTTTCATAGCTACCGGAAGGACGGTACCAGCTACACCCCTACTTTCAGTGACGCAGTAGACCAGGAAAAATGTATTGGTTGCGGACAATGCGTAAAAGTTTGTGGCCAGGGAGTCTATATATTAATCGAGGTTAACGGCGAGAAGAAAGCCCATAACGCCAATGCCGACAGATGTCTTGGTGACTGTCACTGTCATAAGGCATGTCCGGCGGATGCCCTTATTTGCAAACCTAAGGTTATAGGTTAAATGAGTCAGTAGAAACTTAGAGGAGGCGAAAACGGTGAAAGAGAAATTGTCTAGCATCGGCTCAGTATTCTCCGCATTCTTCGCAGCTATCTGCTGACTAGGACCAATTATATTGGTGCCACTAGGTCTTAGTGGCCTCAGCAGTGTATTAGCAGCTTCCCTGTCCAAATACCGTCCACTATTTTTTGGTTTAACTATTGTTCTACTGGGTCTGTCTCATTTCCTGATCTCAAAAAATCCTAACGCTAGTAAGGTTAGTAAAGTTATCTTATGGGTTTCTACCTTACTGGCTTTTAGTATTTTACTTTATACCACAGTTCAGACGTACCTGTAACCGGCGAATATTAATAGTATAAATTGAAGATAAGGCTTATTAACAGAGAGGGTGAGTGGATTGAGCAGAAATATGATATTAATTTCACTGTTGGGACTAATAGCCTTACTGCTTATATTCGGAAGTGGTTGTGCTAAGAGTCAAGGCGTCCAGGACCAAACTAAAGATATAATTAACTCTCAGAGTCAAAACATTCAGGAACAAACTAAAAATATATCCAACTCTAATTCGAAAACGGTGGTTCTCAATGTAAGGGGCATTACCTGAAGTAGCTGTACTGCCAGAATAGAAGGCGGACTATCCAGTTTGGATGGTGTACAACAGGTAAAAGCCGAACTTTCCGGTAAAACCACCGTGGTTTTTAACCCTAATAAAGTAACCGTGGAAAAGCTCAAACAGACTATTGAAGATATCGGGTACAAAGTTAAAGAGTAGCTTATAAGATAACTTTAGCCCAGGGAGTGAAACTGGGTAGGCATTGGTGGGAAGATGTAATACCCATGAGTTAAGTCACGGTCTTAGTATATAGCCAGGGATTTTTTTACGCTAATGAGTAAATAATACCAAGACTTAAGGAAATTAAATAGAGGTGAGATAATGGCTATTGTGGAAGGTGTTTGCGGCAAAACAGAACCGGATGCCGACTCCCCAATTTGTCCGGTTTGCCAAGAGCCAGGGCAAAAAGTGAAGGAAGTAACTGTACGTAGCTTGCTTAAAAAAGAGAAACGAAACGGTTTAGCAGGAACAGAATATTTTCTCTGCCTTTCCAGGCAGTGTCCTACGTCATACTATACCAAAGAAGGAACTCACTTCACCAAGTATGATCTAACGGTTCCTATCTGGTATAAAGAAGAATCACCGGTACCAATTTGCTATTGTAAAGGGGTAACTGATGAAGTGATTTTGGATCATGTAATTAACAGAGGGTGTTGTACTACCCTGGATGAAATTAAGGCCCACACAGGGGCCAATACAGGCAAGGAGTGTCTTACCAAAAACCCTGCAGGCAGGTGATGTGCTCCGGCAGTGCAATCGGTGATTGCAAAAGGATTGGATAAACTACATTCACGGACGTAAAAATATTGTCCTCTAAAGTAAGCCCTACTAATTTTCAAGAGGGGCTTATTTGTTTTAAAAGGTCTATTGCACTTTCCAGGTTTTTCTGCTAAAGTAAATACATAAATGAACTTAAATATGAATGGGGCATATTTTTTTAGTATACATATTTACAAAGTTAAATGTATATATATAATGGGTGTTAATAAATCCACTAAAAACCAAAGGAGGAACTATTGTGAGTAAAATCAAGATTGAAATCTTCGACCCACCCATGTGCTGCAGTTCGGGCCTGTGTGGCCCGACTATTGACCCGGTCCTGATCCAGGTTAACGCAACAATACAGAAACTAAAAAAGGACTATGCCGGGCAAGTTACGGTGGAACGGCACATGTTTGGGCAAAGCGTCGCGGCCTTTCAGAATAACCCTGCGGTAATGGAATTGATTAAAAGCCAGGGAACTAAGGTATTACCTTTAGCTACGGTTAATGGTCAAATCATTAAAACTCACGGTTATCCCAGCATGCTCGAATTGCAGGCGTATTTGCAGAAGGATGTTTAGTTGTTTCGGTAAACCAGCAGGACCCCACAGAAGGGACGCGATGTAAAATGAGAAAGTTAGCTGAGTTTTTCAAAGCTTTAGGTGATGAGAACAGGTTGAAGATAGTCCAGATGCTTGCAGAGAAAGAGATGTGTGTTTGTGAAGTTATTGACCGGTTAGACCTGTCTCAACCGGCAATTTCCCACCATTTGAAGATTCTGCGGCAGGCGGGGCTGGTTAAGGATACTAAAGAGGGTAAATGGGTCTATTATGCCCTTAATGAATCAGCGTTTATAAAATATGGCGAGGAACTCAAGAAAATTCTTGGCCGGCCAATTTGCGAAAATATGCCCTCTGGCAGCATTCATAAACCACAAATCCGCACAGACTGCAGTCTTTGCGAAAAGCTTACGGCCGAACAAGAAGCGCTGGATGAAGTCTTAAGGGAGGTAAAGTAATGGCGGATGCTACCAAGTTTTTCTTCTTTTCAGGCAAAGGCGGGGTAGGTAAGACCTCTATGGCTTCCGCCACGGCTGTATTTTATGCCGAAACAGGCGCTAAGACCCTGATTGTAACAACCGACCCGGCTTCCAACCTCGCTGATGTCTTTGAACAGCCCATTGGCCATAAGGTAACCCCTGTTAACGGTGTGCAAAACTTATGGGCCATGGAGATTGATTCCGTCAAAGCGACTGCGGAGTATAAAGACAGGGCTCTGGCTCCTTATAGGGAGCTTTTCGATGACAGCATTGTAGCGGTAATGGAAGAGCAGTTGAATTCTCCCTGTACTGAAGAGATGGCCTCCTTTGACAAATTTGTCGACTTTATTGATAACCCCGAATTTGAGGTGGTAGTCTTCGATACAGCCCCCACCGGTCATACTATCAGGTTGCTGGAACTGCCTGTAGACTGGAGTCGGCATATTGCCGAAAGTGAGCAGGGCAGCGGCCAAACCTGCCTGGGGCCGGTTCAGGTCCTTCAGGATTCCCGGGCCAAATATGACCGGGCTATCGCTATTCTGCAGGACCCTAACCGGACTACCTTTGCTTTTGTAGTACAACCGGAAGCCACCCCTATTAAAGAAACCGAAAGATCGGCAGGGGAATTAGCCAGGATTGGCATTAATTCTAATCTATTGATCATTAACGGTATCCTGCCCCCTGAGCACTGCCGGATTCCGTTTTTTCAAAAGCGAAGCCAGATGCAGCAGGAATACTTAAAGGTCATTGCAGCAAGGCTTAAACTGCCTGCCAAAAAAGTTTACCTTTTAGAGGAGGAAATTAAAGGGTTAGATTTCTTGCGGCATGTTGGCCGGCGGCTTTGGAGCGATACCGCTGAACAACCAGGGAGTTTATCCGTTGAACAAGCAGGAAGTTTATCCACAGAACCTTCCGGGGTACCTGAAGTTACTAAAACTATAAACCCCAATGTCCAACAGCTTCTAGTGCCCCAAAAGGGTCAAACCAGATCCGTTTTCTTCGCCGGCAAAGGAGGGGTGGGCAAGACTTCAGTCTCTTGTATCACCGCTGTATGGCTGGCTAAGCAGGGAGTCAAGACCTTATTGATTACCACAGATCCTGCAGCTCACATCGGTGAGGTACTGCAAGCTGAAGTGAGGAGTGAACCCACCGCCATTCTGGGGGTGGCTAATCTCTGGGCGGCCAAAATCGATCCTAAGCAAACAGCCGAAGCGTATAAAAATAATATTCTGGATGATGCCCGCACCCGCTATTCCGAAGAGGTCATTACCATTATGGAGGAACAGTTGGATTCTCCCTGTACTGAAGAGATGGCAGTGTTCAACAAGTTCATGGATTATGTGCTGCGCAGTGACTACGAGGTCATGGTCTTTGATACTGCTCCCACCGGCCATACCCTGCGGTTGCTGGAACTGCCCATGGACTGGAGCAAACAAATTGAGTTAAAATCCAGTACCTCTGTAGAGGGGGACCTGTTAAACAAACAAGCCATGGAACGGTTTGAGCAGGTTATCGGGATCATGAGAGATCCTGCCCGGGCCACCTTCGGCTTCGTGGTATACCCGGAAAATACCCCAATTATGGAAGCCCACCGGGCTGTGGAGGAATTGAAAACTGTAGGTATTAATACTCCTTTGGTAGTGGCTAACCTGGTTCTGCCCGGTGAGTTCTGCATAAATTCATTCTTCCAACAAAGGCGCCGGATGCAAGAACGGCATTTGAGTCAGTTAGCGGCAAAATTTAGCGGTGCGGCCGTCCTGCAGTTGCCTGTGCTGGACAGGGAAATCAAAGGCATGGAAATGTTAGAAAAAGGAGGGGACATACTGTTTGCAACGTAAACACTAAATTTGAAATAGGGATAAAGAGTTGGTATTTTGCGTAAAAACAAGGGAGGGATAAGCATGGCTCAAATAGAAGCCAAAGCTAAATTATCTTTTTTAGATCGTTTTTTAACCCTGTGGATTTTTCTGGCCATGGTCGTAGGTGTTGGTGGGGGTTACCTTTTTCCGGGGGTAGCTACATGGTTGGACAGATTCTCCGTTGGTACAACTTCCATCCCGATTGCCATTGGCTTGATTGTGATGATGTATCCACCCCTGGCCAAAGTTAAGTATGAAGAATTAGGGAAAGTCTTTAAGAATGGTAAAGTTGTGCTGCTTTCGTTGGTACAAAACTGGATTATCGGTCCTGTCCTCATGTTTGCCCTGGCAGTACTCTTGTTGGCGGATAAGCCTGAATACATGGTGGGTTTGATTTTAATCGGCCTGGCCCGCTGTATCGCCATGGTAATTGTGTGGAATAACCTGGCTAAAGGTGATACTGAGTATGCGGCTGCCCTGGTCGCTTTGAACTCTATCTTCCAGTTGGTGCTTTACTCCGTCTATGCCTACGTATTTATCACAATTCTTCCCGGATGGATAGGGTTAAAAGGAATGGAAGTACATGTGTCCATGGGTGATGTGGCGCTTAGTGTTGCGATTTACCTGGGGATACCTTTTGTAGCGGGTTTCTTAACCAGATACATACTGATTCCTGCCAAGGGTAAGGAATGGTATGAGAATGAGTTTCTACCCAAGATCAGCCCTTTGACCCTAGTATTCTTGTTGTTCACCATTATTGTGATGTTCTCTCTCAAGGGTAGCTATATTATTAAACAGCCCATGGATGTAGTTTGGGTTGCGATCCCTCTGCTCATTTACTTTGTGGTAATGTTCATGCTTTCTTTCTTCCTGAGTTGGCGGTTTGGTGTCAATTATGAACAGACGACTACTCTCTCCTTTACCGCAGCCAGCAATAACTTCGAGTTAGCTATCGCTGTGGCGGTGGCCATCTACGGGATTGATTCGGGTCAGGCTTTTGCGGCAGTAATCGGTCCGTTGATTGAGGTACCGGTTATGATCGCCTTGGTGAATGTAGCCCTGGGGTTTTCCAGAAAGTATTTTACCGCTGACGGTCGCTCCAAGGCAGGCCAAGGAGCGGCTTAAACCAAGTTGTTACCACGTTTCTATGGATTTACAAACATCAGCTACCGTATAGTACAGCTAGGCTTGCGCCAGCGAACGGAATTTTGGTGCAGGCCTGGCTTTTTTAGGAGGGCATGATTGTGCAGGTAAAAATTTCACCAATAGCCTGAATTGGTATGCATTAGTTTGGAGGTAGAAAAATGTGCAAAGAAAGTGCCACAAAATGTGAGAGCATCTTTTCACGGCATAATTTGAGTAAACTTAACCAAGGAATTATTCAACCTGACGGACGCATAACAATTTCTTTGAAGCACTTGGCCGGACACGAGCAGGGTACGGAGGCTTTGGTTTATCAAACTACCTGCGGTTATAAGCTTATTTCGCTGGCTCCCGATGTAAAAAAAGTTTATATCGAGGTTACCACTTTGTGTAATTTTGATTGTATAACCTGTATCCGCAATTCTTGGGAGGATGAACTCGGAATTATGGAATTACCGGTTTTTCAACTCCTGGTTGAGCAGTTAAGTGACCTGCCTAACCTGGAATGCGTTCATTTCGGAGGCTTCGGGGAACCACTAAGCCACCCGCACATTTTTGAAATGCTCAAGAGTGTCAAAAATTTAGGCGTTGATGTGGAGATGATTTCTAACGGGTCACTTTTAACCGGAGAAGTAGCCGGTAAGTTGGTCGATTTGGGATTAGACAGGCTTTTTGTCTCTTTGGACGGGCCTGACGAAGCAGAATTTAATGATATCCGTAAAGGTGCCGATTTTAATAGTATCATCGCAAACATACGGAACTTCAACAGGGTAAAAAGTGAACGGCACGCCAACCGGCCGGAACTGGCCATAGAATTTGTAGCCATGAAAAAGAACTATCATAAACTCCCCCAATTGGCGCGGTTGCTTGATGAACTTCAGGCCAGGTATTTGTTGGTGACTAATGTTTTACCATATTGCGAAGAATTGAAAGAAGAAATAGTCTATGACCTTGACGATACAGTTCCCTTGTTTGGCAATGATTCTACCTGGTTGATGATGAGGGCTCAATTGCCGCATATGAAATTAAGGACCCTCAGGAATTGTAAATTTATTGAGGATAAAGCCTTAACCATTACTTGGGAAGGAAATGTAGCTCCTTGTTATGCCCTTATGCATTCTTATAAATGTTATATTTATGGCCGGGAAAAAAAGATTTTTCCCCACCATCTCGGAGATATTAAGGATAAGAGTGTCAAAGCAATCTGGACAGACCCGGTCTATGCGGTTTTCCGGTCAACGGTCAAGGATTTTCATTTTCCTTCCTGTACGGATTGCAAATATCTTGAAGGATGCAGTATGGCTGACGATAATGAAATGGACTGTTGGGGGAACAGTCCATCATGTGCTGAATGCCTCTGGTCACGCGGGATAATTGTTTGCCCATAAGTTAGTTCAAGTGCAAAGCGGTCTTCGACGTGAGCACTCCCCTTCACCGTGAATTTTGTTTTCGGCAAATCTCTAATGCTGTCCGCAAGGCTTTACCTTTGTGGAGAGTCTCCTCATACTCCAATTGCGGGTCGGAGTCGGCTACAATTCCACCCCCGACCTGGAAGTAGGCCCAACCGTCCTTAATAACAAAGGTGCGGATGACAATATTCAGGTCAGCATCACCATTGAAGGAAATGTAACCGATGGAACCGGTATAAATCCCTCTTTTTACCGGTTCCAGTTCCTCAATTATCTCCATAGCCCTAATTTTAGGGGCACCGGTAATCGAACCTCCGGGAAAACTGACCTCCAGCATATCAACTATATTTTTACCGGCAGGCAGGCGGCCTTCCACCGTGGAGACCAGGTGAAAGACGGTTGGATATTCCTCCAGCCTAATCAGGTCAGGTACCCGTACCGACCCGGTCTCGCAAACCCGGCCCAGGTCGTTGCGCTCCAAGTCAATGATCATGACCAGTTCCGCCCTGTCTTTGACGCTGTTTAGCAGTTCTTCCCGGTTGGCCTTGTCCTCAACCGGGTTCCGGCCCCGGGGGCGGGTGCCTTTAATAGGCCTGGTTTCCACCCGGGTACCGGTGACCAGGAGATAACGCTCCGGAGATGCGCTGGCAATTACCACTTCCGGATAGTTCAGGTAACTGGCAAAGGGGGCAGGATTGATGCTGCGCAGCACCTTATAGAGTTCAAAGGGCTCTGCCGGCAGAGGTGCATCAAAGCGCTGGGTCAGGTTGACCTGAAAGATGTCTCCGGCGGCAATATAGTCCTTGGCAGCTTGTACTGCCCGGCGGTATTCCTCCGGGGTGAAGTGGGTCCGCAGGTATCCCCCCAAGTCGGCGCTTAGTTCAGGTAATTCAGCTGCTTTGCTCCAGCCGGAATGGTGTTCTCCGGGACTACCGCCATAGTTTCCGGAGGCGCTGACTTCCTGTGTCCCTTCTTGCGAAAGAGCTGTAGCATCTTGGTTTTTTTCCTTCAGCAGGTTTGCGGCTTCAACCAGCCTTTGTTCGGCTCTTTCACGGCGCAGAATAGGGTCAGCCTCCGGAAGGCCGGTGGAGGAGATCAGCCAAACGTTATCCTGATGGTCATAGATAAGCACAGTATCGTAAAAGCCCTGAATGCAGTCCGGAATACCCAAATCGTCCTCTGCCAGGGAAGGGAGGACTTCCAACTGTTCTCCCAGGTCATAGGCGAAATAACCTGCGCAGCCGCCCAGGAAGGGAGGAAGTTCCGGGAGCCGAGGTATCGAGTAGTTGCCCAATAAAACCTTCAGGGCCTGAAAAGGATTGCCTGTAGAGGTTTCCACAG
>JAJZTU010000090.1:6245-11377 GCA_021848765.1 Bacillota bacterium | reverse complement strand
CCTGGATGAGTTTCGCTTTCGCTTTGACTATGGCAAACAAAAGCACGGAGGGCAGGGAAAAGGAGGCAGCAAGCCAGGGGATGTCCTGGGTACTGATAAAGCCGGGCAAGGCGGTCCGGGCAAGGGACCCGGTGCGGGTGACGAGCCGGGAGTGGACTACTATGAAGCTGAAATCACTATTGATGAACTTGCAGAGATGATTTTTGAGGATTTGGGCCTGCCCAACCTGGAGCAGAAAAAATCTCCGGAAATGGAGTCCGTAACCTACCAATTCAATGACATCCGTAAATCGGGAATTACCAGCAACATTGACCGTAAACGGACCATTATTGAGAACATCAAGCGTAACGCCTTAAAGGGCATCAAGGGCATCAAGAACATTAACCGGGAGGACCTCCGCTTTAAAACCTGGGAGGAAAAGTTCCAATACGAGTCCAATGCGGTGATTCTGGCCATGATGGACACCTCGGGTTCAATGGGGCCTTTTGAAAAGTACATTGCCCGCAGTTTCTTCTTTTGGATGGTCAGGTTCCTGCGGACTAAATACAAGAATGTGCAGATTCTCTTCCTGGCTCACCACACCGAGGCTAAAGAGGTAAGCGAAGAGGAGTTCTTTACTAAGGGTGAGAGCGGGGGTACCAGATGTTCGTCGGTTTATAAACTGGCTTTGGACATCATTGAAAAACGGTATAGTCCTGCTGATTACAACATCTATCCCTTTCACTTTTCCGACGGGGATAACCTGACCTCTGACAATGACCTGTGCATGCAACTGGTTAATAAACTGGCCGAGATCTGCAATATTTTCGGATACGGGGAAATAGTGGGTCCTTATTACCGGCACAGCACTTTAATGTCAGTTTACAAAAAAATCGTCAACCCCAAGTTTACCAGTGTCACCATTCGGGATAAAGCCGGTGTTTACCCTGCCCTGCGCGCTTTTTTCAGTAAAAAAGACAGAGTACCGGAATAGAAGGGGAGGGATTGGATGAAGAAGGAACATGAACTGGAACTGATGGCCCGGGCTATCGAAGATATCTCCAAGGTAGCCCGGAGCTTTGGTCTGGATTACTTTGATATGCGGTTTGAGATTTGCCCGGCAGATATTCTGTACACTTTTGGAGCCTATGGTATGCCCACCCGGTTTTCCCACTGGAGCTTTGGCAAGGCCTTTCACCGGATGAAAACTTCCTATGATTATAACCTTAGCCGGATTTATGAACTGGTAATCAACTCCGACCCCTGTTATGCCTTTCTTTTGGAGGGCAACAGCCTGATTCAAAACAAACTGGTTATCGCCCATGTCTATGCCCACTGTGACTTTTTTAAGCACAATTCCCGCTTCCGCCACACCAACCGCCAGATGGTAGACAGTATGGCTTCCAGTGCCCTGCGGATAAGTGAATATGAGTTCAAATACGGGCGGAACCGGGTCGAACCCTTCCTGGATGCTGTCCTGGCCCTTCAGGAACATATTGACCCTCACCTGAATATTAAGCAACAAGCAGAACCGGTAAAAGAAAACCCTCCCCAGGAAGTCTCAGCGTATGATGATCTCTGGTCTCTGGAGCAGAAAAAGGAGCAAAAGGAGGAAGAAGCGCCTAAGCTGCGGCAGCATCCCCCCAGGCCGGAAAAAGACCTCCTGTATTTCATAATGCACAATGCCAAGGATTTAGAGGACTGGCAGAGAGATATTATTTCCATAGTCAGAGATGAAATGCTTTACTTCTGGCCCCAGATCGAGACCAAAATTATGAATGAGGGCTGGGCTTCACTGTGGCATGCCCGGATAATCAGGGAAATGGACTTGGACGAAGATGAGGCCGTGGAATTTGCCAAGATGCATTCCGGTGTTATTCAGCCCTCTACGACCAGCATCAATCCTTACTACCTGGGGCTGAAAATCTGGGAAGATATTGAGAAGAGATGGGATAATCCCAGCAAGCAAGAAACGGAAAAATACGGGCGGGCTGGCGGTGAGGGCCTGAAAAAAATCTTTGAGGTCAGGGAAGCAGAGAGTGATAGCTCTTTCCTTAGAAATTACCTTACTGAGGAATTGGTGGAAAAATTAGATTTGTACCTGTATAAAAAAGTTGGGCACCAGTGGCAGGTGGTGGAAAAAGACTGGGAAAAAGTCCGGGACGGCCTGGTGGCCAATCTGGTCAACGGGGGTTTCCCCTATATTACGGTGGTGGATGGGGACTACAGCCGGCACGGGGAACTATGCCTTAAGCATATGTATGAAGGAGTGGAATTGGATATCCGGTACCTGGAAAAAACCCTCCCGCATGTTTACCAACTCTGGGGGCGTCCGGTCCACCTGGAAACAGTAGTGGATGGCAAAAGCTGCTTATTTTCCTATAATGGAGAACGCAACTTGAAAAAAATATTGTAATAAAATGGAAAATAAAGCTTTTCTGGCAGGAAAAGGAGGAGCTGGCGAAGAAATCCTTCCTATTAAGGAGAAGTCCCTCCTATCAAGCAAACAGGAGAGTAACGGTCAATGGCGCTTAATATCGAATACAGGAAGTATTTTGCCGCTCTGCATTGGGCGTGTACCGGTACCAGAAAGCTGGAACGCCTGCTTTTAAGGTTTACTTCGCCTATGGAGGCTTGGAAGGCCACAAAGCAGCATTTAAGCCAAATCCCGGGGTGGGACCGGGACGACGTCGAAGCGTTCACGGTCAGGAGGGACTCTCAGGATGTACAGCGTCATTGGGAGTATTTGGAGAGCGCAGGAATCAAAATGATCCTACGGCCGGACCAGGCTTATCCGGAGAACTTGAGCTACATTTATGACCCTCCGCAGGTCCTGTATGTTAAAGGCAGTACGACTGCCTTTAAACGGGAAGCGGTTGCTATTGTCGGGACCCGCAAAGCCAGTCATTACGGAAAACTGGTGGCCGGGGGTCTGGCTGAGGATCTGGCCGGCCGGGGAATACTTGTAGTCAGCGGGCTGGCCAGAGGAATTGACTCAGCGGCGCACAAGGGTGCACTTTCCTCTGGCAGTACGGTGGCTGTATTGGGTTGTGGCCTGGATGTAGTTTATCCCAGGGAAAACCGTAAGCTGCTCGCAGAGGTGATTGACCGGGGAGCGGTAATTAGTGAATATCCTTTGGGTACCCCGCCCAATGCCTGGAATTTTCCCGCCCGCAACCGGATTATCAGCGGCCTGTCCCTGGGGGTAGTGGTAGTCGAGGCCGAGGAAAAGAGCGGTTCGCTGATTACGGTTGACTGTGCACTTGACCAAGGCCGGGAGGTTTTTGCTGTCCCGGGTAATATATATGCCTCAACAAGCAAGGGACCCCATAAACTGGTTAAGCAGGGGGCTAAGCTGGTAACCTGTACTGAGGATATTTTAGAGGAACTTGCCCTGGATACCCTTTTTCCGCGGGTGGCCCAACCAAGCTTTCCAGGGTGCACCGGACTGACACCTGAGGAGGATAAGGTTCTGCAATTGCTGGAAGTGGAGCCCATGCCGGTAGATGTCCTGGCGGCAAAAAGCGGTTTGGTTCCGGGGTACCTGTTGTCTATTTTAACTTTTTTGGAATTAAAGGGTTTAGTTAAACAGTTACCTGGGCAAAATTTCCTACGAGTGGGAACTTTTTAAACCCTTCAGCCGCTGCTTTTAAGGTGATTTTAGCAGTAATTATCCTAACTTGCTTGACATGAACCAGTTTTATCAATAATAATGTAAAAATAGGGTTGACTTGATAATGTTAAAATCTGGTTGACTGGTAATAATAGAATTAACTACCACGGTAGTGGGACGAGGTGTTGTTAGTGGCAAAAACTTTAGTTGTAGTGGAATCACCGGCTAAAGCAAAAACCATCGCCAAGTTTTTGGGTAGAAATTACACGGTGAAGGCCTCAATGGGACACGTGAGGGATTTACCCAAGAGTCAATTTGGGGTTGATGTAGAGCACGACTTTGAACCCAAATACATTACCATCAGGGGAAAGGGCGATATCCTTAAAGAACTGCGCACTGCGGCTAAAAAGGCCAAGAAGATTTACCTGGCAACAGACCCTGACCGGGAAGGGGAAGCAATAGCCTGGCACTTGCAGCATGTGCTGGATATTAAACCGGACGAGAAATGCCGGATTGAGTTCAACGAGATAACCGAACCCGCCATTAAAAAGGCGGTGAAGACCCCCCGCAAACTGGATGTGGACCTGGTACAGGCTCAGCAGGCCAGACGCATTCTGGACCGCCTGGTAGGCTATCAATTAAGCCCTCTCCTCTGGCGAAAGATTCGCAAGGGACTCAGTGCGGGCCGGGTGCAGTCGGTGGCAGTTCGCCTCATCTGTGACCGGGAAGAAGAAATTAATGAATTCATTCCCGAAGAATATTGGACTCTGGAGGCCTTGCTGAACACAGACAAGGATGAAAAAGTCAACTGTAAGCTGTACTCAAAAGCCGGGGAAAAGGTGGCCATACCCAACCGGCAAACGGTGGATAGCATCCTGAATGACCTCCGGACGGCAAAATTCACCGTAGTGGAGCTGCACAAAAAGGAAAAACGCCGTAATCCTGCCGCTCCCTTTACTACCAGCAGCCTGCAGCAGGAAGCCTATCGCAAACTGGGGTTTGCCGCCCGGAAGACGATGCTGGTGGCACAACAGCTTTATGAAGGTTTGGAGCTTGGCGACCGGGGCTCTGTGGGTCTGGTAACCTATATCCGGACGGATTCTACCCGGATTGCGGAGACGGCTATGGAAGAAGCAAGGGAATTGATAGTGGCCAGATTCGGGCCTGATTACTACCCGCCTGAACCGCGCCAGTATGTTGCTAAAGGCAGGTCACAAGGCGCCCATGAGGCCATCAGGCCCACCTATGTGGAATTGGACCCGGAAATGATTAAGGTGCATTTGTCCAGAGACCAGTACCGCCTGTACAACCTGATCTGGGAGCGCTTTGTGGCCAGTCAAATGAGCTCAGCTATTCTTGATACCACCAGGGTAGATATCGGAGCAGGGAATTATATCTTCAGAGTCAATGGTTCAGTACTAAAGTTTCCGGGTTTTATGAAAGTTTATATTGACAGCGATTCCCCTGAGGCTGTGGAAACAGACCACCTGCTCCCGGAGTTGGAGGTAGGCCAGGAACTAGGGGCGGAACAATTGCTAGA
>JAJZTU010000090.1:0-6235 GCA_021848765.1 Bacillota bacterium | reverse complement strand
CTGATCAAGGCGCTGGAGGAGCAGGGCATCGGCCGGCCCAGTACCTATGCGCCCATAGTAGAAACAATCCAGAAGCGGGGATATGTCAGCAAGGAAGAGAAGCAGTTCTTCCCCACCGAGTTGGGTTTCCTGGTGGTGGAAATGCTGAAAACCTTCTTCCCGGATATTATCGACGTTGAATTTACAGCATCACTGGAGGACCGGCTTGACCATATTGAAGACGGTTCAGTCAACTGGGTTAAGCTGTTGCACGAGTTTTACGAACCCTTCAATGAAACCCTGGAGCAGGCTGATGAGGCCATCCCTAAGGTAAAGCTGGAAGACCCGGTAAGTGAAGAATTATGCCCTGAATGCGGCGTAAACCTGGTAATTAAATTGGGCCGTTTCGGCAAGTTCCTGGCCTGTCCCAGGTTCCCGGAATGCCGTTTTACCAAGCCCCTGCTGGAGGCCACGGGAGTTCCCTGCCCCCACTGCGGAGGCGAAATGGTCTTGCGCCGCAGCAAAAAAGGCCGTAAGTTTTACGGCTGCAGCAACTATCCTGAATGTGAATTCGTAACCTGGGACCATCCCACCCAGGAACGCTGCCCAACCTGTGGCGAAATCATGGTCAAGAAAACCAACAGAAAGGGCACCATCCTTAAATGCAGCAAAAAAGGCTGCAACTACCAGGAAGTAGTACCTGAGGAAAAAGCAGAGTAACCCGTGAGTTAACGCAGGGTAACTACCCTACCCGGAGTTGACCCCGTAAGCAACGGATATTCAGGCTATGAGGTGAAACGATGCAATCCGTCACAGTAATTGGAGCAGGACTGGCGGGCTCAGAGGCAGCCTGGCAGGCTGCACAAAGAGGGGTCCGGGTGCGCCTGTACGAAATGCGCCCTATCTGCGCCACCCCTGCCCACAAAACTGACCAATTCGCAGAACTTGTCTGCAGCAACTCCCTCCGGGCCAATAATTTGGAAAATGCGGTCGGCCTCCTCAAGGAAGAGATGCGCCGGCTGAATTCAGTGATCATGCAGTGTGCAGATGTCCACCAGGTGCCTGCCGGAGGAGCCCTGGCTGTTGACAGGCACGACTTTGCCGCTGCCGTTACCGAAATGGTCACCGGACACCCTAACATTGAGGTTATTCGCGGGGAAGCAACCTCCATTCCTGCGGAGGGGATTGTTATCATCGCCTCCGGACCTTTGACATCCGGCCCTCTGGCCCAGGCCATTCAGGAGGTCACCGGCTCAGACTACCTGTATTTCTACGATGCCGCTGCACCTATTGCCACTTTGGAGTCCCTGGACCTGAGCAAAATCTTCAGAGCTTCCAGGTATGACAAAGGTGACGCGGACTACCTTAATTGCCCCATGTCAGAAGAGGAATACAATCACTTCTGGGATGAATTAGTCAAAGCTGAAGGGGCACCCCTGAAGGAATTCGAGCAGGAAATATTTTTCGAAGGCTGTATGCCCGTCGAGGCCATGGCTTCCCGGGGGCGGCAGACCCTGCTCTTTGGCCCCTTAAAGCCGGTGGGCCTTACAGACCCCCGGACAGGCAAGTATCCCTATGCGGTTGTCCAGCTCCGGCAGGACAATGCCGAGGGCACCTTATATAACCTGGTGGGCTTTCAGACTCATTTAAAGTGGTCTGAACAAAAACGGGTATTCGGCCTCATTCCCGGGCTGGAGAATGCCGAGTTCGTCCGCTACGGGGTAATGCACCGCAATACCTTTATTAATTCACCAAAGCTAATGCTGCCCACCTACCAACTCAGGAAGCAGGCAAGGCTGTTTTTCGCGGGCCAAATCACCGGAGTCGAAGGCTACATAGAATCCGCCGCCTCCGGCCTGGTAGCAGGCATCAACGCAGCCAGGCTCGCCCGGGGCCTGAGCCCGGTCACCTTTCCCTTAGACACCGGCTTAGGCGCCCATGGCCACTACATTGCCACCGCCGAAGCCAAGACCTTTCAGCCCATGAACATCAACTTCGGCCTGCTGCCCCCTCTGGAGCAGCGCATCCGGGACAAGCGCCTGAAGAACCGCACCATCGCTGAACGTGCCCTGGCCTCGCTGGAAGCCTTCGCCCGCGGCATATAACCACTGGTCGCCACGAATAAATACGGTACACTGTCAGGTACCCGACGGTCGATAAGAAAGTTCGGCTAAAGCAAGCGCAGTTACCAAACGGAGATGAGAGAATCCGGCCGGAGGAAACAGCCAGCTAGGGGTGATTGCCATGTACAGTTCCCTGGATGCTTACATGTACTACCTGCAGGTGGAGAAAAACGCTTCTCCCCACACTTTGCAAAGCTACCAAAAGGACGTCTTTCAATTCATTGACTTCTTATCCAGGGAACTGGCCATCCCGGATACTCAAGTAAAACCGGGTCAGGTAAACCACCTGTTGTTGCGTTCCTACCTGGCAGAGTTAAAACTGCAAGGCCTGGCCAGGACCAGTATAGCCAGGAAGCTTGCCGCCATAAGGTCCTTTTTTCGCTACCTGTGCAGGGAAGAAATCCTGGAGACCAATCCCTTAAAAAGTGTTTCCACACCTAAGCTGGAAAAGCATTTGCCGGGTTTTTTATACCGGGAAGAAATGGAATGCCTGCTGGAAGCGCCTGATGAAGCTACACCCCTGGGTTTACGGGATAGGGCGCTATTGGAGCTGCTATATGCGACCGGAATCAGGGTAAGTGAACTGGTAGGTTTGGACATAGAGGACCTGGATACCGGTCTGGGCTATATCAGGGTGATGGGCAAAGGTCAGAAAGAACGCGTGGTCCCCGTAGGCAGTTATGCCCTGCGGGCTCTGCAGGCTTACCTGACCGGGGCCAAACCTTTACTGACACCAGGCAAAGCTAAACGGGGAGTCCCCCTGTTTGTAAACAATAAGGGCCGGCGCTTAACTGATAGAGGAGTACGCTATCTTATTTCCAAGTACATACAGCAGGCCAGTATTCGCAAGAAGGTGAGTCCCCATACACTAAGGCATTCCTTTGCCACCCACCTTCTGGATGCCGGCGCCGACCTCAGGACAGTGCAAGAACTCCTGGGTCATGTCAAGATGTCTACCACTCAGATTTATACTCATGTAACCAAAGAACGCCTGAAGCAGGTATATACCAAAGCCCATCCCAGGGCATAGGAGGGGTTGGAGATGTTTCGCGGAACTACCATCGTAGCGGTACGTAAAGAAGGCCGGGTAGCTTTTGCCGGAGACGGACAGGTTACCTTTGGAGGCAACACCATCATGAAACACAAGGCCCGCAAAGTGCGGCGGTTGTTTCACGGCAAGGTGTTAGCAGGGTTTGCAGGGTCGGTCGCTGATGCCTTTACCCTTTTTGAGAAGTTCGAAGGCAAGTTGGAGGAATACCGGGGCAACCTGCAAAGGGCCGCAGTAGAGTTAGCCAAGGACTGGAGGCGGGACCGCATTCTGACTAAACTGGATGCCTTGATGCTGGTGGCAGATTCGGAACATATGCTGCTTATATCGGGAAGCGGAGAGGTTATTGAACCTGATGACGGTGTTTGTGCCATCGGGTCCGGTGGGGCCTTTGCCCTGGCTGCAGCACGGGCCTTGTACCGGCATTCTTCCCTGAGCGCCAGGGAGATAGTGGAAGAATCGCTGTTAATTGCTTCCACTATTTGTGTTTTCACCAATGCCGAAATCGTTGTAGAGGAGCTATAGGGGGTGGGTTAAATGGTTGATCTGACACCAAAGGAAATTGTTGCTGAATTAGATAAATATATTGTCGGTCAGGAGAAAGCGAAAAAGTCTGTGGCTATTGCTTTACGCAACCGGATACGCCGGAAGAAACTGCCCAGGGACATGCAGGATGACATCATTCCTAAAAATATCATCATGATTGGCCCCACCGGTGTAGGGAAGACGGAGATAGCCCGGCGAATTGCCCGGCTGGTAAATGCGCCTTTTGTCAAGGTGGAAGCTACCAAATTTACTGAAGTGGGCTATGTGGGGCGTGATGTGGAATCCATGGTCCGGGATTTGGTGGAGACAGCTATTCGTATGGTCAAGAATGAGAAAATCGCCGAGGTAGAAGAACGGGCAGCCAAACTGGCGGAGGAAAAAATACTGGATCTTTTAGTCCCTCTGCCCAATACGGAGTCAACTATGAAAAACCCGTTTGAAATGCTCTTCGGGGGAGGCGGGACAGGACAGGATTCAGAAATTGACCCTGACTATCAGAAAAAACTCAGCTCCGTTCAGGAAGAGCGGGACAGAAAACGCAAGCTGCTCCAGAAGGGAGCTCTGGAGAATCAGTACCTGGAAATTGAAGTAGAAGACAACGCCCGGCCGCTGGTGGAAGTATTCACAGGATCAACCGAGGAAATGGGCATTAACCTCCAGGACATGTTGGGGGGGATGTTTCCCAAACGGAAAAAGCACAGGAAGGTAACCGTTTTTGAAGCGAGAAGAATTCTCACTAACGAAGAGGCTCAAAAGCTGATTGATATGGACGAAGTTATTTCCCTTGCGGTTGAAAGGGCTGAACAAACGGGTATAATATTTTTAGATGAGATTGATAAAATCGCAGCTAAAGAATCCTCCGGAGGTCCCGATGTCTCCCGGGGAGGGGTACAGAGAGACATTTTGCCCATCGTCGAGGGCTCCACGGTGATGACCAAGTATGGTGCGGTAAAAACCGACCATATTCTGTTCATCGCTGCCGGCGCTTTCCATATTGCCAAGCCCTCGGACTTAATTCCCGAGTTACAGGGCCGTTTCCCCATCAGGGTAGAACTGGAAAGCCTTACTGAGGACGATTTCCGGCAAATTCTCATCGAACCCCAGAATGCGTTAATTAAACAATATACTGCTCTATTAGCCAGTGATGGCGTGGAAGTGAAATTTTCAGAAAATGCACTTGCTGAAATTGCCAAAATCGCTTATACTGTTAATGAACAAACGGAGAATATCGGTGCAAGGCGTTTACACACGGTGTTGGAGAAGCTTTTGGAGGATTTGTCCTTTGAGGCGCCTGACATATCCGAAACATTAATCACTATAGACCAGAAATATGTGCTTGAGAAACTAAGTTCTGTAATGCACAATCGTGATTTAAGTCGTTACATCTTGTAGTACTACATGGTCTGTTACTTGGAGGTACTGTTAAAGTGGAAAATTACATGAAGGAACTGTTAGAGCAAACGAGGAATATCAACCGCATTTTACAGAAGTCGGCCGGGCACCCTGTAGATTTCGAAGAAATCTCGGAGGTTCTCTGCAAAACCATTGGCGCTAATGTCTACATTGTAGGCCGGCGGGGTAAGGTCTTAGGCCATGCGTTCATGGAACGCTACGAGTGTGATACCATGGTCGGCATCACGGAAAAAGTTGAGCGCTTTCCGGAAGCCTATAATGATGCTCTGCTCAAGGTAAACGATACTTGTACTGATTTTCACCGCCAGGCTAATACTTGTGTTTTTGAAGGTGGACACACTTGTATTTTTAGCAACAAAAGAACTACTGTGGTCCCGATTATAGGCGGGGGCGAGCGCCTGGGAACCCTGGTCCTGGCTAAGTTCGACAGTGAATTTAATTACGCCCACCTGATTCTGGCCGAAACCGGCGCTACGGTTATCGGAATGGAAATCCTGCGTTCCAAGGCGGAACGGGTTGAAGAAGAGGCCAGGAAAAAGGCTGCGGTACAAATCGCCCTTGGCACACTGTCCTACTCCGAGTTAGAAGCGGTCGAGCATATCTTTGACCAGCTTGAAGGTGATGAAGGACTCCTGGTGGCCAGTAAGATTGCCGACCGGGTAGGTATTACCCGTTCAGTGATTGTAAACGCCCTGCGGAAATTCGAAAGCGCCGGGGTAATTGAATCCAAGTCCCTGGGTATGAAGGGTACTTATATCCGGATTCTTAATGACCGGCTCCTAGAAGAACTGCAAAAAATGAAACACTAAGCTTATCTGGCAACGTATAGAACATCTTGCAATGAAGCAAGGTGTTTTTTTGTGTTTTAAACCGGTGGCAGGATATACCAACTTTAACAAAGAGGAACTAGGGCTATTCTTGTCGAAACATTACCAAGAAAGTCTGGAATGAGAAATATGCACTATATAGTTCTACAAAATTCGTTGTCACTACCCGGGCCTTTTCTACAAAAAAATAGGAATTTTAAGGGTTAAGAGAAAGGAATTTTCAGGTATCTGGCGAATATACTATTTGGAAAATATGTTGGAATAAAGCGAAAAAAGTTGATTAGAGGTGGATACAGGGG
>JAJZTU010000089.1 GCA_021848765.1 Bacillota bacterium | reverse complement strand
ATGGTTACATTGTGGATCTGACCAGGGTTTACTCCATAGGCGCCCTGCCGGAGAAACTGGTGAGCGCTTTTGAGGGAACCCTGGCCATCCAGGAAGCTGTGTTAAGTGCAGTCAGGCCTGGCGCGGATTGTGGCGCCCTCTATGAACTGGCAGTGAACAAAGCGAGGGAATTAGGCCTGGAGGACAATTTTATGGGTTATACTCCCAATCAGGCCAAGTTTGTGGCTCACGGGGTTGGCTTGGAACTGGATGAAATCCCGGTAATGGCTAAAGGAGTAAAGGCTGCGTTAGCAGCAGGGATGCTTTTTGCCCTGGAGCCTAAGTTTGTTTTCCCCGGGGAAGGTGTAGTGGGCATTGAAAACACCTTTGTGGTTACTGACAATGGCGCTGAACGCTTAACGACTATTAAGGATGATGTTGTTATTTTGTGATTTGAGTTTTCATTTAGAACTTAAGATTTAGAATTTAGGATTTTGGGTAAATTAAGTTGGATGATTAGGAAGGCATGGGCCTTCCTTTTTTATGCTCTTTATGGTAGCAAAGATGTTTTTGTGTTGCTCTGGGAAAATTGTTATAATTAGTGAGAAATGCTTCTATTACTATTAGCTGGGAGCTAATTAATTAGTGAGAGGTAATTCGGTATGGATGACAGTTTAGCTATCGGTGTTAAGACTTGGGAAAAAGACCAACGTTATTGGTGGGCAAAATACATGCTGCATCCACTTACCCTATGGGCACTGGTGATTATAAATACGGCAGGATCAATTTACGGCTATTACTGGTACCACCGGCAGCTGGCAGAAACACCGTGGTACTGGTGGCCCTGGGTTCCGGACAGTCCTTTTTCCAGTACCCTCTTTACGGTGTTGCTATTACTGCTCTTAATGGGCAAAAACCTTCCTGGCGTTTTTCTCTGGGCAAATCTTTCGGCCATGAAATATGGAATTTGGGCTGCCATAATCAATATCAGTTACTGGCAGATTAGCGGACACTTCACTTTCGAAAACTGGATGCTTACAGTGTCCCATCTGGGAATGGCCGCTGAAGGCCTGTTATTCCTGCTGATCTTACCCTATCCCCGAAGCCGTGTGCTTTGGGTCGCGGTCTGGTTTGCCCTAAACGATGGGCTGGATTACTTGCTTAATTTACATCCTTATCTTTTTGACCAAGCCCAATACCGGTTAGCTTGGACTTCAGTGGTAAGTTTAAGTGTACTGCTCCTGAGTATGAGCTGGGTATTAGGCAAAATTCAAAAGCAGGAAATATTGCGTCTAAAAAATTATTAAATGTCTCCGTCAGGCAATGAATCCTGAACGACCTCAAATAAGAATTGGGTGGTAGGTTTTTGCCACTGAATGGCAATGTGTCATTTTGGGCAATAAAAATAACCATTCACTCGCCAAAAAGGTCATTTAAGTAAAATCTCTGGTCTTTAAGGGCAATATTTTGTAAAATTACTTTGACGTTATGTATTAGCCAGGGAGGGGGATAAGTATGAAACCGGTATCCCGCAGCCATGAACAGGACGCTTTCCCTGCAGGTCCCCTAAAGACAGGAGCTTTGAGCAGAAATGAAGGTGAAAACTTGAACGAGGCAGGACTCGGAGCAAGATACAGCCTTGAGCAGATTATTGGAACCAGTGTACAGTTGGTCGACCTGAAGGAAACTGTTATGAAGGTTGCCCCCCGGAAATCCAATGTGCTTATCCGTGGGGAGAGCGGGACTGGAAAAGAATTGTTAGCCCACGCCATTCACAGCAGCAGTAACAGAAGATTTGGCCCATTTGTCAAGGTTAATTGTGCCGCCATTCCGGAGAACCTGTTAGAATCCGAGTTTTTCGGCTACGAAGAGGGAGCATTTACCGGTACCCGGAGGGGAGGTCAGGTAGGTAAATTCGAACTGGCCCACAAGGGGACAATTTTTCTTGATGAAATCGGGGAAATGAGCCCTACCATGCAGGCCAAACTCTTGCGGGTTATTCAGGAGAAAGTAGTTGAACGCCTGGGGGGAGGATTACCCAGAGCGGTTGATGTGCGAATTGTTGCAGCAACTAATGTTAATCTGGAGGAACTGATTAAATATGGAAAGTTCCGCGCAGATTTATATTATCGCCTTAATGTGGTTGCCTTGACCATGCCGCCTTTAAGGGAGCGCAAAGAGGATATCAATGATTTGGTGAGTCACTTCATCGGTAAATATAATCATGAATTTGGGATGAACATTCTGGGGATTACCCCCCAAGTACAGTCTTTATTTGCCCGTTATTCCTGGCCGGGCAATATCCGGGAACTGGAGAATGTTATTGAGAGAGCCTTCAATCTGGTAGACGGTCAATATATTCTCCCCAAGCACCTTCCGAAACACTTCATTGAACAACTAACCTGGGAGGTGCCCTTGGAGGACGAATTTCCGCAGATAGTGGATTTGTCCGAGGTTGATTATGCAAGCGAAAAAAAGCTTGAACAGCACAAGACTATGTTTGGTGATAAGACTTTAACTGACGTAATTGACCAAATGGAAAAGGACCTGCTGATTCAGGCTCTGGGCTACAGCAGTGGGAATAAGGCCAGGGCAGCCAAGCTCTTGGGTATTTCCCGTCCAAACCTGTACAAGAAAATGCTAAAACATAAACTGGAATAACATTCATTGGGAAATCAGCTGAAAAAGAGACCAGTACAAGTGAGGTCCGAAGGAAATGACACAACTGATTACACAAATGATGCACAAATAATGACACCAAGTTATTAGAAGAGAGATGCCGGGGAGGTATACTCTCTTTTTTATGGAAAAATCCTTTGTACGGTTGTTCTATAAAATCTGAACATAAGTGTCACGATTGTAACACCTTGCTGTCGGGTAGTGTCACTAAAGGCTACATCCTTTGGCCCCGGCGAATGGTTTTGCCTTAGTCAATTCGACCATTTATCTGAAAAATCTTACCGCTTAAGGAGGTGAAATGTGAGTTTGCGGGTTACTCCTGCGTTCTGGGCACAGGAATTGCTGTTTCTGTAGGCAAGAAGGTCACTACAGAGAACGGGAGGAGAAGATTATGAATTTCGAATTGACTGAAGAGCAAGCAATGCTGCGCAACATGGTGAAGGAATTTGCCGATGAAGTTATTGCGCCAAGGGCAGGGGAGATAGACCGTACCGGTGAGTTTCCCGTAGACATTGTGAAGAAACTGGCCGAGTTGGACCTTTTGGGACTGCCGTTTCCGGAGAAGTACGGTGGCGCAGGTGGTGACACCGTTAGTTACGCTATTGCCGTAGAGGAGATTTCCCGGGCTTGTGCATCTACGGGTATAACCTATGCGGCCCATATCTCTCTGGGTTGTTCCCCTTTTTACCTCTTCGGTACGGAAGAGCAAAAACAAAAATACCTGGTTCCCCTTGCCAAAGGTGAATACATGGGGGCGTTCGGCCTGACAGAGCCTAATGCCGGATCTGACGCAGGCGGAACACAGACCCATGCAGTTCAGGATGGAGACGAGTGGGTTATCAATGGCAGCAAGATTTTTATTACCAATGCCGGGTATGCCGGTACAGTAGTAATTACCGCCGTAACTGATAAGAGCAAAGGCACCTGCGGAATTACTAATTTTATCATCCCCAGGGGCACCCCGGGCTTTACCGTGGGAAAAGAATTCGACAAAATGGGCCTGCGGGGCTCCAACACAGTGCCACTATATTTCGATAATGTGCGGGTTCCCAAGGAAAACATTTTGGGTACACCGGGACAAGGATTTAAACAGTTCCTCGAAGTTTTGGATGGCGGGCGCATCAGTATTGGTGCTATGTCCCTGGGAATTGCCCAGGCTTGCCTGGATGCTTCCCTACAATATGCCCGGGAGCGCAAGCAATTTGGTCAGTCCATCTCTAAGTTCCAGGCTATTCAGTTCAAACTGGCCGATATGGCCATGCACATTGAACTGGCCAGATTGATGATCTGGAAGGCAGCCTGGCTGAAGGATAATAAAAAGAACTTCAGCAAAGAAGCAGCCTATGCCAAGCTTTTTGCCTCTGAGATCGCCGCCAAGGCTGCTACTGAAGCGGTACAAATCCACGGTGGGTACGGTTATATGAAGGAATATCCGGTAGAGCGTTTCTACCGTGATGTGAAGCTGTGTGAAATCGGAGAAGGGACCTCCGAGGTACAGCGCATCGTAATCGCCCGGCTCCTCGGATGCTAGCGGGGAGGGGGAAAATAAAGGAGGAGTAAGTGTTTATGAGTGAACTGCTGAATGTTACCATTGGGGATCTTTTTGACCAGACGGTGGCCAAATATCCGGAAAAGGATGCTCTGGTTTACGTTGACCGGGGTCTCCGCCACAGCTATGCTGAGCTGCAGAACATCTGCAACCAGGCGGCCAAAGGCCTGATGAAACTGGGGATTCAGAAGGGCGAACACATTGCTATCTTGGCTACCAATTACCCGGAATGGGTCTACACCCAATTTGCTTCCGCCAAGATGGGGGCAGTGCTGGTAACGGTCAATCCCAACTACCGGGCTTTTGAGTTGGATTATCTCCTCAAGCAGTCAGACGTGACTACTCTGATTCTTATCGAAGGCTACCGTGACGTAAACTATGTGGAGATGCTCAATGAAGTGGTTCCGGAATTGACCTCCTCTGAACCCGGCAAGTTGGTTAGCGAAAAGCTGCCCTTTCTAAAGAATGTGATCCTGATAGGCGACCGTAAGGTTCCCGGCATGTTTAACTGGTCTGATCTCATGGAACTGGGCAAGAGCGTCTCTGATGAGGAACTGGCCCAGCGGCAGGCTGCTTTGAAGCCTGCCGAGCCTATCAACATGCAGTATACCTCCGGAACAACCGGTTTTCCTAAGGGTGTTATGCTAACCCACTTCAATATTCTAAACAACGCTAATTATGTTGCTGAGTGTATGAATTTTAGCGAACAGGACAGATTATGTTTCCCAGTGCCTTTATTCCACTGCTTTGGCTGTGTAATGAGTACTTTGGCTTGTGTAACCAAGGGCGCCACCATGGTACCTATTGAAGCATTTGATCCGGTAGCCGTCCTGGAAGCAGTGGAAAAGGAGAAGTGTACTGCCCTGCATGGTGTACCTACCATGTTTATTGCGGAATTAGCGGTGCTGGATAACAGGCCATTTGATTTAAGCTCACTGCGTACGGGAATCATGGCCGGAGCGCCTTGTCCCATCGAAGTAATGAAAGCCGTTGTAGCGCGGATGAATATGTCCGAGGTTACCATAGCCTATGGCCAGACGGAATTTTCACCTGTTATTACTCAGACCAGGGTAAATGACCCCATTGAACTCAGGGTAAGTACCGTAGGCAGGGCAATACCTCATGTTGAGGTAAAAATTGTTGATCCGGAAACCGGTGAGACCGTACCGGCAGGGGTCCAAGGCGAACTCTGCGCCCGGGGCTTCGGGACCATGAAGGGCTACTACAAGATGCCTGATGCCACCGCAGCAGCGGTAGATACCGAGCAGTGGCTGCATACCGGCGATTTGGCTACCATGGATGAAAACGGGTATTGCAAGATCACCGGCCGCCTGAAGGATATGATTATCCGCGGCGGTGAGAACATTTACCCCAGGGAGATTGAAGAATTCCTCTATACTAACCCCAAGGTGATGGACGTTCAGGTAGTAGGTGTTCCCGATATTAAATACGGGGAAGAGGTTCTGGCAGTTATTCGCCTGAAAGAGGGAGAGACTTCCTCGGTTGAAGAAATCAAAGAATACTGCCAGGGGAAAATTGCCCGGCATAAGATACCCAAGTATATCAAGTTTGTAGCCGAATATCCCACTACTGCCAGCGGCAAGATTCAGAAATACAAGCTCCGTGATATGGCTATCAAAGAGTTTGGCCTGGAAGCTGCAGCAAATGTGGAAACAGCATAGGAGGTGACTCGCATGGCTCCAGCCACCTTCTATAAGAAGCTGGAAAACAGGGTCAAGAAGACCAGGGACAAGGTAGTGCCGGTAGAGGAAGCCATGAGTTTTGCAGAGTCCGGCCTCACCCTGATGATTGGCGGCTTTTTGGCCCACGGAACCCCGGAACTCCTGATTGATAAATTGGTCGAAAAAGGGGTACGGGACCTGACAGTGATTGCCAATGATACCGGGATGCCGGACAAAGGAATTGGCAAGTTGGTGGGCAAGGGCCAGGTGAGAAGCTGTTATGTGTCCCATATCGGTACCAACCCTGAGACCGGTCGTCTCCTGAATTCCGGGAAGCTGGAAGTTAATCTGGTTCCCCAGGGTACCTTGGTGGAACGGATTCGCTGCGGTGGCAGCGGTCTGGGGGGAGTACTCACTCCTACCGGACTGGGGACCGGCATTGCGGAGGGCAAAGAAATTCTGGTTATTGACGGTAAAGAGTACCTCCTGGATAAGCCGCTGAGGGCCCAGATTGCTTTCCTGAAGGCTCATAAGGCTGATAAGGCCGGGAACCTCCAATACCGGGGGACCAGCGCTAACTTCAATCCGGTGATGGCCTTGGCGGCGGATTTAGTGGTCGCCCAAGTTGACGAAGTGGTAGAGGTCGGGGAAATCGACCCCAACCTGCTGCATACACCCGGTATCTTAGTAGATATGCTGGTGGTCGGAGGTGGGGAACGATGAGCACGAAAGACCGGATTGCCCGCCGGGTGGCTTTAGAACTTCACGATGGGGATGTGGTGAACCTGGGAATAGGCCTCCCCACTCTGGTTTCCAACTATCTGCCGCCGGGAGTCGAAGTTATCCTCCAAAGTGAAAACGGAATGTTAAATATGGGCCAGGTAGTGCCTGAGGACCAGGCCGACCCGGATATTACCAATGCCGGGGCCAAATTCGTAAGTATCCTGCCTGGGGGCTGTTTCTTCGACAGTACCATGTCCTTCTGCATTATCCGTGGAGGTCATGTGGATGTGACGGTATTGGGAGCTCTCGAGGTCGACCAGGAGGGAAATTTAGCCAATTGGGTTATCCCGGGTCAAATGGTTCCGGGCATGGGAGGAGCTATGGACCTGGTTACAGGAGCCAAGAAAGTAATCGTAGCGACTGAGCATGTGAACAAGAATGGAAAATCCAAGGTTCTCAAGCGCTGCTCCCTGCCTTTAACTGCCCAACAAAAGGTTAATCTTATAGTTACAGACCTTGCAGTCATGGAAGTTACTCCCCAGGGGCTGGTGGTGAAAGAACTGGCCCCTGGGGTTACCCCCCAAGCGCTTAAGGAGGCTACCGAAGCAGATTTGATTATGCATGAAGATGTATTGGTTCAAGCATTAGCCTGATCAATTAAGGAAGTAGATAAACAGGTTCCGGGATTAGGCTAATCGATCAGGGGAGTAGATAAATAGGTTCAGGGGGTGAGGAGATGTTTAAAAAATTACTGGTGGCCAACCGGGGAGAAATTGCCGTAAGGGTAATCAAGGGGGCAAAAAAATTAGATATCCCGGTGGTCGCCATTTATTCGGAAGCTGATGCCCAAGCTCCCCATGTGGGCTTGGCTGATGAAGCTTTTCTGATTGGGCCCCCACCGGTGGCTCAGAGTTACCTGCAAATGGATAAGATTATTGAAATAGCCCGCGAGTCCGGAGTTGATGCCATCCATCCCGGTTACGGACTCCTGTCGGAGAATGCCCAGTTCGCCCGCAAGTGCGCTGAGGCGGGGATTGCCTTTATCGGCCCCTCTCCTGAAGTAATCACCGCCATGGGAGATAAAGTTCAGGCCCGGGAGACGATGAAGAAAGTGGGAGTTCCTGTGGTCCCGGGAATGGAAAGGCCGGTCACCGGCTTGGAAGATGCTCTGGCTGCTGCTGAAGAAATAGGCTATCCCGTGTTATTGAAGGCGGCAGCCGGGGGCGGTGGAATTGGCATGCAGGCAGTTCAGCAGGCTGACGAACTGGCCAGAGCGCTGCAGTTGTGCCAGGGACGCGCCCAGGCCTATTTTGGAGATAACAGCGTATATCTGGAAAAGTATTTTGCTGAGCCCAGGCATATTGAGATACAGGTATTGGGAGACACTCAGGGCAATGTTGTACATCTCTTTGAGCGGGAGTGTTCTATCCAAAGACGCCATCAAAAGGTCATTGAAGAAGCTCCTTCCCCCTTTGTTGACCCTGAAATGAGGGCACGCATGGGGGAGGTAGCGGTGAAGGCCGCTAAGTCCCTGGGATATGTAGGCGCCGGCACCATGGAGTTTTTAGTTGACCGGAATAAGAATTTTTATTTCCTGGAGATGAATACCAGGCTTCAGGTTGAACACCCGGTAACCGAAATGATCTCCGGGGTGGACCTGGTGGTAGAACAAATCCGGATAGCCGCCGGGGAGTCCTTGAATATCCCTGCCGGACTATCCATCAGAGGGCATGCTATTGAGGGCCGTATTTATGCCGAGGACCCGCAAACCTTGATGCCCGCCCCGGGGCCGGTCAACAGCCTGGAGGTCCCGGAAGGGGAAGGAATCAGGTTTGACTGTGGGGTAACGGCCGGCTATCAGGTAACTCCCTTTTATGACCCCATGATTGGCAAACTGGTGGTCTGGGGAGAGGACCGGGATCAGGCTATCCGGAGGATGTTAGATGTACTGGGCAGGATTAAGCTAGGTGGTTTGAAAAACAATATACCCCTGCTGCAATCAGTAATCTCCAATGAACAGTTTCAGCGGGGAGAATTCAGTACAGTATTCCTGACAAAATTACTTGAAAGGGGCAATTAACATGGAAAAAGTCTATGCAAACATGGCCGGGATTGTATTGAATGTATTGGTTAAGGCCGGGGAGAAGATTCATGACGGACAGGAGGTCCTCACCCTGGAGTCCATGAAGATGGAAGTGCCGGTCCAGTCTCCTGCCGGCGGAACTGTGAAGGAAGTTAAAGTAAATGTAGGGGATTTTGTCAATGAGGGTGACGAACTTTTGGTCATTAAAAAGTAGAGTGGGGTGAGTCCTGTGTTAGAGGTTCTTCCGGCAGAAGTGTCGATTTTTGAAGTAGGAATGCGGGACGGCCTGCAGAATCAACCGGATTATCTTCCCGCGGAGGCTAAGATTGAACTGATTAATCTGCTCTCCGAAACGGGTTTGCAAAAGCTGGAGATAACATCTTTTGTCAGTCCCAAGTGGATACCCCAGTTGAAAGATAACCTGGAAGTGGCTACGGGCATAAAACGGAAGCCAGGGGTGGTCTATTCGGCTCTGGTACCCAATGAAAAAGGGCTGGAGGACGCTCTGACTGCCGGAATGGAGGAGATCGCGGTATTCCTGGCTGTGAGCGAAACCTTGAACCGGAAAAATATCAACAAGACTACGGATGAGGCTCTGGAAGCCGTAAATGCAGTGACCTCCGGGGCAATAGCAAAGGGGATCAGGGTAAGGGGTTACCTTTCTACAGTTTTTGGCTGTCCTTTCGAAGGAGAAATTGATATGGGCCGGGTCGCTGAACTGACTCAGGAACTGTTAAACACAGGAGCCTATGAGGTTTCCCTGGGGGATACAACCGGGGTGGGTAACCCGCTCCAGGTCAGAAAAGCTCTGGAGTACCTGCGGACTAAGTTAGACCTGAACAAGATTGCCCTCCACTTTCACGATACCCGCGGCCTGGGCCTGGCCAACGTCCTGGTTGGGCTGGATCTGGGCGTAACCACCTATGACAGTTCCTTTGGCGGCCTGGGCGGATGCCCCTATGCCAAAGGAGCCTCAGGCAATATCGCCACCGAAGACCTGGTCTACCTGCTCCACTCCATGGGCATTAAGACCGGTGTTGACCTGGAAAAGCTTATGGCCTGCAGCCGCAGGATCGAGGAGTTAATGGGAACACAACTGCCCAGCAGGTACCTGAGGGCCAATGCAGGGTGCAAGACAAACGGCTGAGTTCGTTCTAGATGGCCCCACCCGGAGTTGATCCCAGATTTTTTGGGGGCTATTGTCCAAAGAAAGTTGAGGTGACAACACAATGTCAGATACCATACTGGTAGAATACAATGGCCATTTGGCCTACATAACGCTAAACCGTCCGGAAGTATTCAATGCCCTTAATCTACCTACATTGCAAGCCTTAAGGAAAGTAATCGAGGAACTGCGGTTTAAGGATGATCTCAGGGCGGTGATTGTCACAGGGGCCGGTGAGAAGTCGTTCTGCTCAGGAGCGGATCTCAAGGAGCGGGCTACATTGCCACCGGAAAAGGTCCGGGAATACATCTACACGATTAGGACCACCTTTACAGCGGTAGAAGACCTTCCCATGCCTGTAATTTGTGCTATTAACGGCTTGGCTCTCGGTGGTGGGACTGAATTGGCCCTGGCCTGCGACTTAAGAATTGCCGCCCAGCACGCAACCATGGGACTCACCGAGGTCTCCCTGGGCATCATTCCTGGTGCCGGCGGTACCCAGCGCATAGCCCGCCTGATCGGAAAAGGAAAGGCTAAGGAACTCCTGTTTACTGCCAGGAAGGTCTCTGCTTCAGAAGCGCTAAGCATAGGCTTGGTCAACCAGGTTGTCCCCGGTGAGGAACTGCTCCGGGAAGCCACCCAGCTTGGAGAAGCAATTGCGGCTAATGCTCCCATTGCAGTCCGCCAAGCCAAACTGGCTCTGAACAAGGGCCTGGAAATTGAGCAAAGTGTCGGTTTGGCCCTGGAAACCGCAGCCTACGATATTTGTATTCCCACCCAGGACCGGCTTGAAGGTCTGGCTGCCTTTAAGGAGAAACGTAAACCCGTCTATCAGGGCAAATAGAGTACCCAGACAGTGATTTGGGGGGTGAACCTCTCCCGCCTACGCATACGCTAAGAGGCGGGAGCTTCAAGAAACATATCGCCGAACTGGCCAGGTCGGATACTCGTTTGAGCCTCCTCATGTACTAGACATGCCCGCCAACTTGTTGACGCTCCCGACAACACCGGAGTTCTGCTTCTCCAGTGGCCTTGGTTCCAGGCATCTACTACTTTCTACCTCAACCGGTAGGCCGTAGATACGTGATCTTATCGATTTCCCAATCGAATGCACGGATTTCTCCATACTTGTGTTTGGCCAGGATATTCCTTGCCCCGTGGATGTCCCGGTGCATTGAGTATCCACAATAACACTTGTATGTTCTACCGGCTACTTTTTTCTTCCGGCCACAGACAGGGCATGTCTGCGTGGTATAGCTCTCGTCTATTTTAGTTAGTTCTATCCCCAAGGATGCTAATTTGTACGAAAGCAGCATGATCAGCAGGCCAAAGGGCCACTGGCTCAAGCGTTGGTTCTGCTGACGTGTGCGCCGCTTCTTCTTCGGATTGTCTTTCTTACGACTGGACGTATTCCGCTGCACACCTTCCACATCGCCGACAACCACTGTTTTTACCTGCTGCTCATCTGCCCAGGCTGCAAATTTACGACTCATTTTATGTAGAATATCCTGTTGCTGC
>JAJZTU010000088.1 GCA_021848765.1 Bacillota bacterium | reverse complement strand
TTGATTTGAGCTGAGTTCCGGCAAAAACAGTTCGGGAAAACCACCACCGATAAGCAAACCACTGATATCCGCGGGCAATCCGGAATCATGTAACGGGCTGACCTTTACTAATTCAGCTCCATGGTGGACCAAGAGGTCCAGGCTGTCCCGGTAATAAAAACTAAATGCCTCATCCCAGGCATAGGCGATTTTCACCTTTGCACCGGGCCGAACTTCTCCGGTACACCGGGCTCCTGAACTAAATATTTCCCTGGGAACTTCCGAAAGGTCAGGGGCCGAGCCGGCAATTGCCCTGACCAGTGAGAGATCCAAACTCCGGGCAACCACCCGGCCTAATTCCTGAAAAATCATCCCGGTTTCACCCTGTTCGGACATGGGTATCAGACCCAGGTGCCGCTCCGGCCAGGGTACTACGGAATCGGCGCTTAGGGTTCCGACCAGGCTAACCGGATTGTATTTGCTTACAGCCTCCCGGAGAATCTCCCGGTGCCGTACACTGGCCACCCTGTTGAGAATAACCCCTTTTACCCGTACCTCAGGGTCTAAGTCACAGTACCCTTTAATCATGGCCGCTATGCTTCTGGACATGGACTTGGCATTGACTATCAGGATTACCGGGGCCTGCAATACCTTGGCCACATGGGCGGTACTGCCAAGGTCACTGGTGCCTCCAAAACCGTCAAACATGCCCATTACTCCTTCGATTACAGCAATATCGGCATCCTGGGCACTGCGCTGGAAGAGTTCCCGTACCCCCTGCTCTCCAAGCAGCCAGGTATCCAGGTTTCTGGAGGGACGGCCGGTAGCCCTGGTGTGATAACTGGGGTCAATATAGTCGGGTCCGACCTTGAATCCCTGGACCTTCAAACCACTCGCGGTCAGAGCGGCCATCAGTCCGGTGGCGATAGTGGTCTTCCCTACTCCGCTGTGAGTTCCTGCTATTACGATTCTAGGAATGTTTAACACACTACCCACCTCTTAGCTAAAGCATGTAGAGCAGGGCGTTGATAACCGAAACGGTGATGGTGCTCCCGCCCTTGGTTCCCCTGACGGTAATGTAGGGCAGGCCTGATTCGGCCAGGGCCTCTTTGGACTCTGCGGCTCCTGTACAGCCTCCAGGACGGCAAAAAGGGCAGTGGGGGCATTTCCGATGGCCAGGATATTGCCGTCCAGTTCCCTCGCCACTTTGGCCATGGCAGTCATTGCCCGGGTTTTTCCGGTTTGTTCAGCTTCCGCAATAACTTCCGGATGGTTTATATAGCAGAGGACTTCTCCCCCTAGAGAAGCCAGCCGGTTGGAGTTAATGCCCATCTTGACCATGTTGACATCGGTAAAAAGCTTACACCCCTGCTTAAGGGCCGCCAGACCTGATGCTGTGGCCTCCGGATGGATTTCGACCAGCTTGGCATAGTCCGGGTCACCGGTAGTATGCACAACCCTTTTAATTATCTTCTCTTCCTCAGGGGTTACCCCGAGTTCCCCGATTAGTTCGCTGATAATCTCCATGCTTTTGCGCTCAATAGCCTTAGGATCGGTAATATATTCCATTACCCAACCTCCCCAATCCTGTCCACTAACACATCCACAATCCGGGGATCAGGGCCCAGGTGCCGGGCAAAGGCGATTTCTACCAGTTCGCCATGCCTTTTTCTGGCTTCTGCCAACTCTTCCGGAATATCCTGCTGGATATGCAGTCCATTGGTCAAAAACCATGGTGCTACAACTATTCTGTTTGCACCCTGCTCAACCAGTTTATCAATAGCCTGCTGCAGGGTTTGTTTACCGGACTCCCGCATCATAAAGGCAGCTTCTACCAGAGATGTATTCAGCTTATTCTTTACCAGGTCAACCACTCCGAACAGGGCCAGGTTAGCCTCATCTACAACAGTCTTGCTGCCGTGTCCCAATACCACAATTCCGTTTTTCATTGGTCGCTCCCCCTTTTGCATCAAAATCTTGTGCGTTCCGAACGCACCAGGTAGTCCAAAACCTCCTGGAAGGTTGCAGATTTATTCGGGTAACTAAGTTCAGGCCTGGTAATTATCACAACCGGTATTCCCATATCCACTGCCGCAGTGAGCTTGGAATCAGTCCCACCTGCATGGCCGCTTTCCTTGGTAACTACTACTGCGGCAGCGGTCTGCCTGTACATGGCCTGATTTAACTCATAGGTAAACGGGCCTTGCATGGCTATGATCTCCCTGGCCGTCAGGCCCAGGTCCAGGCATTTTTCGATTATCCCCCGGTCCGGTAAAACTCTGGCTACTACCCTTTTGCCCCGGATACAGGCTGCCTTCAGAAACTGTTCCAGCCCTTTGCTGCCAATGGTTAGAAAGATGTTATTCCCTAACTCCGCCGCTTTCCCAGCCGCCTCCTCAAGGGAGCTGACCCGGTAAAACAGCGGATTTTCCTCCAAATCTATACCTTTCCGTTCATAGCGGCAATAACCAATCGCCATCTCCTCAGCTAAAGCCATTGCATTCCGGGAAATTTCCACCGCATAGGGGTGGGTAGCATCTACAATTGTCCTAATCTCCTGCTCCTTAACTAACTCCCGGAGTTTGTCCAGGGTCAGAGCTCCGGAAAGCACCCTGCTCACCCCTGTTTCCCCAGCCAGTTGAGCTCCGTATTCTGTCACAGCCGTGAGCAAAACTTCAACCCCTGCGGCAGTAAGATAACGGGCCAATTCCCGGCTGTCCCCGGTACCGCCGAGGAGGAGAATCATAACTTATACCCCCTGGGTGTAATGATTTTTCCATCCTGAACATAAGTCTGGGAGTTGCCAATTATCAATACTGAGAACATATCAATATATTCGCCGGTAAAACCGGCCAAGTCGGACACTGTAACCACTTCCGACTCACCGCGTTTAGCATTTTGCACAATTCCCACCGGAGTATTGGGCGCTTTATATTTTAACATGATTTCCTGAAGAATTTTTACCTGTTCAACCCGCTTCTTGCTCTTTGGGTTATAGACAGTGACCACAAAGTCCCCCATGGCCGCACATTCGATGCGTTTTAGGATTAGCTCCCAGGGAGTAAGCAGGTCACTTAAACTTAACACCACATAATCATGCATCAAAGGCGCCCCCAAGGAGGATGCAGCCGCATTGGCAGCGCTGATTCCCGGGACTACCTCCACATCCACCTTTTCCTGGACACCCAGGTCATAGACAACCTCTAACAGTACCCCGGCCATCCCGTAAACCCCGGGGTCACCGCTGCTCACCACTGCTACCTTTTTCCCCTGCAGGGCAATGTCCACAGCCTGCCTGCTGCGTTCAACCTCCCTGGTCATGGCCGAGGAAACCACCTCCTGGCCTTCCCCAATAAGGTCCTGGATCAGGTGGATATAGGTCTTGTAACCAACTACCACCTGGGCTTCTTTTAGGGCCTCTAAAGCCCGGACACTCATATGTTCCTTGTCTCCGGGCCCCAGGCCCACTACCATAATCTTTCCTCTGCGAGGGCTACTGTTACACCCCGATACTTCCTTTTGGGCAGTACCAGTGTGGTTTGATACCCCGCTAGCAGTGCAGCAGGTTCGCATACTCCACCCACTCCTATCTGTGCTTTGACATAGTCTGACCGGCTGAGCTCAGGATGGTCCTCCAAATGCCTGGCCAGTTCCGTTCTATCGAAAAATTCCATAGGCAGCCCTAGCTCCCTGGCAGCCTCCAGCAGACCTGTTTCATCTTTTTTCAAATCCACTGAGACCAATTTCTTCAGGCTTAAAGGACTTTTACCCGCTTGCCGGCAGGCATCGGTTACCGCTGCCAAAATATCCTCTTGCGCAATTCCCCGGCGGCAGCCCACCCCGGCTATGAGATTCCTGGGCCGCAGGTAAAGCACAACAGGCTCTGCTCTTCCTGATGGTAATGATACATCCGGCACCCGATTGGTAATCAGCACCAAATATGGGTATCCCAAATCCGTTATCTCCGGGAAAGCCAATTCCCCTGAAAGCTTTGCCCAAGGATGGACGGCTATGCCTTCCCAGCGGGAACTCCCCTGGGCAAACCCAAGTTTCTCAGCAGGGAGTTGGCTTACTACTCCGATTTTCTCCCCGTTGACCAGGGCAGAGTTTAGCAGCTTGAGATTCTCAAACGGCTCTATGACCAAATCCAGTTCCCTGGCCAGTACATCGAAAGCAATTTTCCCCCGGACATCGGTGGCCGTAGTAATCACCGGAGTAGCACCCAGAAGTTCCGCTAATTCGGTAGTTAGCCGGTTAGCCCCACCGAGGTGCCCTGATGCTACACTGATTACAAAATTCCCGGCCTCATCCATACAAACAACTGCAGGGTCCCTGCGTTTATCCTGCAGGATAGGGCCTACTACTCTGACCACAATCCCTAAAGCCATGATAAATACAATGCCTTGGTATTGCTGAAACAGCCTTTCCGCAAGCAGCTTCAGAGGCTGGTCAAAGGGTGTATGATATAAGTCAACCTGTTCCGGGTATGCCTGGGCAATTCTCCGTCCCAGGTCTGCCCCGCCTTTGGTCAAAGCAACGACAGCCAATTTCATCAGTTCCTGCTCCCCCGGTACTCATGAGCAAACCCCGGGTCATAGAGTTTGGACTTCTCATATTTACTGTCCAGGAAATCCCCTACCATAATCATAGCGGTCTTGCCGATACCGGCCTCTTTTACCATCCCGGCGATGGTCTCCAAGGTGCCCTGAACCACCTTTTCATCAGGCCAGGTTGCCTTCTGGACCACAGCAACAGGAGTGCCGGGCGGATAGCCACCTGCCACCAGTTCCGCCACAACCTTCTCAATCATCTGTACACTTAAGAATATACACATACTGGCCCGGTGTTTTGCCAACTCTGAGAGCTTTTCCTTATCCGGCACTTCGGTCCTGCCTTCCACTCTGGTAAGGATAACTGTCTGGCTTACCGCAGGCAAGGTAAACTCCTTCTGAATCCTGGAAGCGGCTGCTACAAAGGAGCTAACTCCAGGTATCACTTCACAGGCAATACCCCGGTCAGCCAGGGCATCAATTTGTTCCTTGATAGCTCCGTAAATACTGGGGTCTCCGGTGTGTACCCTGGCAACTGTCTTTCCCCGGGCAACGGCGCCGGTGATAACCCCCACTACTTCATCAAGGGTCATGGAAGCACTGTCATAGATTTCTGCACCCTTTTTTGCCCTGTCCAGCACCTTTTGGTTGACCAGGGAACCGGCATAGATTATTACATCCGCCTGTTCAATGAGCTTTGCCCCTTTCACCGTGATCAAGTCCGGATCTCCCGGTCCTGCCCCGATAATATACACACTCACCTTACCACCCCCTTTTTAATAATAATCAAGGACATATAATCAATTTTCTCCCCGGCAACCTGCCGGAGATCTCCTATTATCCGTTCCCGGGGTTGTCCGCAGCGGGTGACCATTACCGCATCTTCCAGGCGTCCCTCTTGCTCCAGTATCCGGACTATTTCCGGAAACTGCCGGGAAACCTTCATCAAAACTACGTTGCTGCTCTCAGCCAAAATCCCCGTCAGTTCGTCCACATCCCGCAGGGCCGGGACAATGGTCAGCCTTTCCTCCCCTTCTGCCAGGGGGAGGTTTATCCGGGCTGCAGCAGCCGCCAGGGAAGTAATCCCCGGAACTGTTTCCACCACAATCTCCGGGTCCAGTTTCTTGATCCGGGTCAGCAAATATGTATATGTACTGAATAAGGAAGGGTCCCCCAGAGTCAAAAAGGCCACTTGCTTCCCTTCCTGCAGGTAGGGCAAGATCTGCTCCGCAGCCCCACTCCAGGATGCCTCCAAAGTGGTTTCATCCTGGGTCATGGGCATATGCAGTTCCATTACCAGTTTATCCTCCTGTAAATAGGGCTTGACTATGGAAAGGGCCAGGCTCTCCTGCTCCATTTTCGAGATAGGGACACATACAATATCTACTTCCCGGAGGATGCGGTGGGCCTTAATGGTCAGCAGTTCGGGGTCCCCCGGTCCCACCCCCAGGCCATAAAATTTTCCCTTCATTTACCTTCCCCTTCCCCTTCTAATTCCTCCGGCTTAGTCCCACAAATTATATATACCGGGTTCAACCCGTTCCACATGTGACTGCGGCCTACCTTGTTCAATCTGGCCACTGTGAGGGACACGGTCTCAACTTCCGCAAACCCGTTGGCCTCCATAAACTGTACCGCCTGCCAGAGTGTCTCCAGGGTGATGGCGTTAAGCACCAGCCGCCCCCCAGGGGCAAGCTTTTTCTGACACACCTGTAAAATCTCTTCCAGCTTGCCACCACTACCCCCAATGAAAATGCACCGGGCCGGTGGCAACTCTGCCATCCCTTGGGGCGCCTCGGCCTGAATTACCTGCACATTCTCCAACCCAAACCGCTGGACGTTAGTTTTGGTAAGCTTAACCCCTTCTTCCTCCCGCTCTAAGGCAAATACCTGTCCTTCGCGGGCCAGCAGGGCAGCCTCCACTGTCAAAGAACCGGTACCTGAGCCGATATCATAAACCACAGACTTGAGCCCAATTCGCCCCTTAGCCAAAGTAACTGTCCTGATTTCCTCCTTGGTCATCGGCACTTTTCCACGCAGGAAGAGGTTATCGGGAATTCCCGGACTATGTACCACGTCTTATCACCACCACACAGTTATTGAAAGCCGGAATTTCCCGCAAGCCTGCCGGAGAAACCTGGCAAACCTGTTCGTCCGGGTAGCTCAGGTTCTCACAGATATAAACCTCTGCCTGGTGTAATCCCTGATTTGCCAGGCAGTCTGCCAGTTGAGCAGGACTGACCTTGGGGTCGGTCAACAAACCCACTGCAGGATATTCACCCAATAAGTGCGCTGCATCTTCTAAAGGCCGTCCGTGCAGGCTGAGCAGGGCCGCATCCTGCCAGGGCAGCTTCAGGGTTGAAAAAGCAACCTGGACAGAACTAATCCCGGGAATTACCCGTAAATCCTCCGGGGCAAAATGCTTGCTTAAATAACCCAACAAGCTGTAAAACCCGGGGTCCCCTGATACCAGCACAGCCACTGGGCCCTGCTTACGCTTATCTTTGATATATTCTAACACTTCAGGAAGATTCCTGTCGATTAACTTACTCTCCCTATTTAAGTGGTTAAACAATTCCAAAGCCCTCGGCCCGCCCACCAGAAAGCAGGCTGCTTCCACCGCACGGACCGCCGCCGGCAGGATATAATCCGGGTGGCCTGGCCCAATTCCTACAACCCAGACCGGAAATTCCATCCCAACTCTCCTCCAATCTCCAAGGCCTTAGGGTTCCAGCCCAGGATCTTTCCCTTGAGGTCAGTAAAGACTACTCCCACCTCCAGGTCTTGGTGTACATAGGTCTCCGCCCGCTCTCCGGCCTTGGCTGCCAGCACTGGGAAAATCTCCCCCAGCCCCTCTGCGGCAATAACCTGTAGAGCCCCTTCCACAGTAACACAGTCCATGAGCCTGGCCAGGACTTTTTGGTCAGCCCCGAGGATACCCGCATAAGCGGCAATAATCTCCAAACGTCCATTGGCAACCCTGTTATGGGTATGAAAAATGCCACCCGCCAGCTTTACCAGTTTGCCAATGTGCCCAAAGAGCATGACCCGCTTGACCTTCAGCCGGGCGCACTCTTCCAGCATATAGCCCACAAAATTGCTCACCAGGATTACAGCACTTCCGGGCAAACCGTACAGCTCTGCAGCCTGCTTTTGCCCCATGCGGCCCGGTGTAAGCACCAGGCTGTTCCATCCCTGAGCCTGGGCTACCTGAATCTGGGGAGCCAGTGAGGTCTTAAATGCTTCTTCAGACATCGGCTCCACAATCCCGGAAGTCCCTAAAATGGAAATACCCCCCAGAATACCCAATTGGGGGTTCATGGTTCTTTGGGCCAGCTTCTCGCCTCCCCTGACCCTGATCTCCACTTCTACATAAAGATCCTCAGGGAGGACTTTTAGCACCTCTGCTTTGATCATCGCTAACGGCACAGGGTTAATAGCAGGCTCTCCAACCGGCAAAGCCAGTCCCGGTTTGGTCACCCTACCGACTCCACTGCCTCCGGTAACCTGAACCCGGGCCGGATCTGCGGTACTTTTTTTTCCGGAGCTGGCTTCTCCGGAAACTTCTTCTCCGGAGCTTTCTTCTCCGGAGCTTTCTACAGTACGGACCCAGGCCTCAATAACCGCACCGTGGGTAATGTCCGGGTCATCTCCGGCGTCTTTTTCCACCCAGCAGCCTGCCTTCCCATCCCGGATTTCACCCCCAAGGACCGGTATAACCAGATTGACGCCTTTAGGAGTGGAAATCTCCACTGCTTCTACCAGATGTCCTCTCAGGAGCAGCAGGAGGGCAGCCTTGGCTGCAGCCGCAGCACAGCTCCCCGTGGTATAGCCCCTTCGCCACAACCGGCCCTGGTGCAAACGATGACCTAATTCGGATTTGCTTATGGCTCCCGGAACCTTGTTCAACTGGCTCACTCCTTGGAAACTATCTCAAGTCCCTGCACAAAAGCTAATGCCTCTTGGAATGACCGGGCCTGACAGGGATGCTTTGGATGTTGTCCCTTGATTAACACCACCGGAATTTTCAATTCTCTGGCAGCGGACAGCTTGGTATCAGTTCCCCCGGCCTTTCCACTGTCCCGGGTCACCACAACTTCGGTCTTAAAAGCTTGAAACATGGCCTTGTTAACCTGCTTGGAAAATGGCCCTTGCATAGCTACTATATCTTTGGGACTAAAGCCAAGGTCCTGGCATTTCTTAATCACCTGGTATTCGGGAATTACCCGCACCACCAAGCGCTTTTTCTCTTTCCACAAGGGCAGGAACTTCTCCAGTTGATTACTGCCGGTAGTCAAAAAGATGGTATTACCCAGTCCGGCGGCAACTGCTGCCGCTTCTTCCCATGACCCCACCTGGTGCACCCCGGCGCCGGCCGTCAGGAATGTCTCTTCCCGGATAAAACGCAAGTAGGGAATCCCGAATTCCCGGCAGACTTCTTCTGCTAACATTTCCTGCTCCGGAGCACCCTGGTGAGTGGTGTCCACTACAACCCGGAACGAATTAGTGGAAAGGAGTTCCAGCAGAGCCGTCCTGCTGTTAGTTCCTACCGCCACATCCAAACCTTCGCCCTGAACAAGGTCCCGGCCATATTCAGTAGTAACCCTGAACATAACCCGAAATCCCGATTCTTGAAGCAGCTTGCCTAGTTCACGACCTTCACTTGTTCCTGCCAGCAGCAATATCACCGGTCTGTCCTCCCAACCTATCCTGTAAACAGCTGTTAAGTGCCTTCCTGGCCTGGCTGATGGTGAGGCCAGGCTTCTCGATATTCCAGCCGTCTTTCGCACCCAAAACCTCAACTAAGTGGGCCACTCTGGGCAGCCTCAAGTTTAACCCTCTAAGCGCTTCAGCCTGGGCAAACACTGTGTGAGGGCTGCCTTCCAGGCAGATCCTGCCCTTATTCATAACATAAACCCGGTCACAGTAGATAGGAACAATGTCCACCTCATGGGTGGAAAGAATGATAGTCATCCGGGTTTCTTTTTGTACACTCTTCAAAAGGTGCATCAGCCTGCTAGCCCCTACCGGGTCCAAACCTGCTGTTGGCTCGTCTAAAACCATGATCTCAGGCCCCAGGGCTAAAATCCCGGCAATGGCCACCCGCTTTTTCTGACCATAGCTCAAAGCATGAATACTCTTGTTCTGAACTTCCTGAAGCTGCATTAAATCCAGAGCCCTTTTCACCCGGGAAGTAATCTCTTCCCTGGATAGGCCTAAATTTGTTGGCCCATAGGATATATCATCATATACCGTTGCCGCAAACAGTTGATCATTAGGGTCCTGAAAAACAAGGCCCACAGTCCGGAAAACCTCGTCCACCGCCCTGTCTTTTAAGGGGTGGCCCTTAAGGATTATTTCACCCTTCTCCGGTTTCAACAGCCCGTTAAAATGCTGAAAGAAAGTGGTCTTGCCGCACCCGTTTGCTCCTAACAAGGCTATAACCTCACCCCGGGCAGCCCTGAAGTTTACTCCAAGCAAGGCCTTGTAGCCGTCAGGATAGGAGAAATGCACATCTATAGCTTCCAAAACAGTTTCCATACCTGTACCTCCTCTACGAATGCCAGCTGAATCCCCTGCCTCTAAGCCTCACTGGGAAGTCCTCAGATACCGATAACCCCTATAGCTCCAAGTACTCCCGCCAGCAGTAAGCTCAACAGGGCGTCACGAGTGGTAAAGCTGCCCTGATAGCTCACCTGGAGTTCTCCACGGTATCCCCGGCAGCACATGGAGCGGTACAAGCGCTCACTGCGGTCAAAAGCCCTTAAGATAACTATCCCACCCAGGACACCGGCCGCCCTTATACCCCTTAGCCATCCCCGGTAACCCATCCGCATTCGCTGAGCCCGGTAGACTTGCTGCATTTCCTCCAGTAGGACGAACACGTACCGGTAAGCTATAGTTACCATTTCAATCAAAGGTTTGGGTACCCGGAAGCACTGAGCAGCAAAAATCAGTTTCCCAACGGTGGTTGTGCCGGAGAGAAACACCATTACAGACAAACCGGCCAATACCCTGGAGCCCAGCAATAACCCGTGCTCCAAACCTTCCCTGTAAACAACAACCTGCCAGGAACCCAGAGTCCATTCAACCCAGGGAGTGTGCCCTTTCCAGAATAACTGAGTTACGGCAATCATGGCTGCCATTCCAATCCCAGGGAGCATCCTCAACAGCACATATTTTAAACTTATCCTTACCGCCAGCATAGCCGCCAGCAGCATTCCGCCCAAAAGCAATACCACTAAAGGCCGGGTAGTCCAAACCACCAGTCCCAAACAGCTAAGACAAAAGGCCAGTTTAAGCCGGGGATCCATTTTAGTTAACACATTCTCCTGTTGGGCAAACCGTTCAGACAGCACTATAGCCATAAGTCACCTCCAAGTCCTCATTCCCCGTCATTGTTCAGCACAGACCTTTTTGTGGGAAAAAGATTACGCCACTGGTATCCCAGGAAAAATCCTGACACCAAACCGGAAAGGGCAAAGAGAAAAAGCAGTAAATCCCCTTTATCAGTATTAAAATAGGGGTCTCTTGAACCTGCTCCCACCTTCCGGGCAAACCGGTCGGCAAGAGTTGTTACGGTCACATCTGCGCCCTGAAAATCTGCCTTGCCAAGGACAATGGCCATAACCACCAATAGGGCAAACCCTAAAGCAAAAAGCATTACCTTCTTTCCGGTTTGATTGGTGCTTATCCTCTTTGCTGTGGAAACTCCCTCTTCACTTCCCACCACGCCTAAACGAACCAGGATATCCTGCCTCCGTTCAGCCAAAAACTTAAGCACAAGTGCAGTAAATACTCCTTCTAACACAGCCAGGGGCAGTTGTGTCGGTAAAAATCCCATTAAAATAGTACCAAACACCTTGTACAGACTGGAGTCTCCATGGATGGCCAGAGCCAGTTGACTTGAAGTACCCAGATAGATGCTGATGTCTCCGGTAAACCCTGCCAACCCGGCAGCCCAAGGTAAGCTTAAGCCCATTTTCCGGCAGCAATGCCAAACAGCATACCCTATGGTTCCCCCAAACAGTCCCATAGTGAGGGTATTCGCTCCCAGGGTAGTCA
>JAJZTU010000087.1 GCA_021848765.1 Bacillota bacterium | reverse complement strand
CGGAGATCCTTTTGTTCCGGCTATACCGGAATAAAACTAATCGTAATTGTTGGTGTAGTGAAACTCACTATACCTTTATTCTCATTTGCATGTTTTGCAAGGCTGAATAGTTACTTTCAAACAGAGAAATACAGAGAGATATTTCCGCGTCGCTTCCTCCGTCGCCAGTATACCTGTTCCAGCAAAGCCGCCGCGCAATGATCGAGTACACCACCATGCCGAATCCTGATGATGAGAAGAAATATATCATTGCGGAGAGAATGGTTTTTGACTCCATCGCTTCTTTTTTGCATACGGACTTTTTCAGAGGGCTGATGAACGGAAACACGCCAAGGCGATGCCATAACTGCGGAAAGTTCTTTCTCCTGCTAAGCGGGTACAACATCTGCTATTGCCTGAACACCGCACCGGGCGAAACAAAGCGCACCTGCCGCGATGTCGGCGCACATAAAAAGGAAGCGCGCAAGGAAGGAAAAACACCTGCGCGCCTTGAGTATGATAAAGTCTACAACCGGTTAAAGACCCGCCGGGCGAGGGGTAAGCTCTCAGCAGACGAATGGAACGCCGCCGTTGCGCTGGCTCTGGAGTATAAAGATAAAGCCGAAGCCGGAAAGATATCCGACTTCGAGCTCAAAGAGATTTATGAAAAAATGTGATAGTTCGCTGACAGCGTACTAAATTCATCGAAGCCGAACAGACAGGAATGAAATAGCTGGCAGTTTCAAAGCAATGCAAAGACGAACAGAGAAAAGGAGCGCATTCGGCCAGATAGGCTTTAGGCGCCCCTTCAGTATTTGTTATGGATTCGGCAGAGCTTCGCATTACCTTGTACGGCGGCGGGGTGCTGTTCTTCGTCGGCGTTTCGACCACTCTCTCGATGAGACCTGGTAAGCTGTAGGATTTGTAAATGCGCCAAGTCCATTTGCGGAATATGTTGTGTCAGGAATGCCAAAGAACAACGCTGAATCCCCAATAGGGATACTCCGACCGAAATTTGCTAACTGATTCCGATTATTATTGTCAGTCAAAAGATACCCCGTTTCCTCATAAACTCGGCGGACATGAACAGAAAAGCTAACCTGTTGATTACTGTTGTCAACGAATCTATCAGCAATGGATGGGAACAACTTGGAATACCGCGACACCAATTCGTTAAGCACAATTGTCTGGTTGTGCTTCGTTGTTCCAATAACTCTGTCCGATGAGTTTAGAGCGGTGCGGAGGCACCACTGTCCTATTGCCGAATAGCAAAGCCTATAAATAAAGGAGTCTTCAGTTTCACCACGAAAACGGTTAATGCCCATATCTGTGGACATAGCGGTCAACAACTCATTCATCGTGCAAACCACTCCTTGAACAAATTTTTATATGGACACCTTCCGGCATCTCCGGCGTACTTGAGTAACCGCTCTGAGGTATTATAGGGCGCAATCCGAAGCACATCCACACAGTATGGTAAAACATCAAATGCCAGCATACGGCATAAATCCTGCTCACCAGATATAACTGCACATTTTTGTTCAACCAGACTTTGGACGTAGCCAAATTCGCCAAGCATTTCTCTTAATAGATGGGAATATCGATTATCCGGGGATAGCCATTTTAGTTCAACTTCTACCTCCTCTACAGTTGACGGATCCTCTGTTATTTCTACATTGGCAGACATTGCCCTAATTCGGGTGAGCTTGAGATACTGGCAGTACCGCAAGAACTCTCCGGAAACATAATGTATTGTTCTGTCATAGGCGACCGTCAAGAAGATGATTTTGTCCCTGTGGTTATCAAACAGCGGTAGCAGTTCGGTTTCATTACAGTTCCCGATGAAGTTGTCCAAGCAAACAACACGTCCACCAGATGCCAGAAAACTATCGACATTTTCTACCGAATGGTCTTTGCTGTAAGCGAGCGTTTTCACATTTGATTGCCCAATCAAGGCATTAGCAATGCACTTCATCAACGTTATACCCACATTCCGATTTACAACCACAGGTATCCCTTGAAATAGAATATTGCTCAGATGTTCTTTCAAAAGAGCGCAGTATTCAGAATCGGCAGGTACGCCTATGTTCTCAAGGTTATAACCCAAATAGTCTTTAAACTCTTCAATGTCGTTGGGGCATTTGGGTTTCTGCGCCGCTTGTTGCTTGGCTGTCTTGGCAGCTTGCTGCTTTTCTAAATCAGCCCTAATCTGCTCCTCAAGTCGTTTACTGCTGTTTCTTGCATCAGCCAATTCTACTCTTAGTTTCTGTATAGTTCCCTCTTGTTCCTGAATATTGGCTTTAAGAGACGCAATAATCTCTTCATCATTTTGAACGACGGTTTTCAGCTTCTCAAGATCAGAAATGCTACGCTTGAGCGTCTTAACCTCCGCTGAACGCTCATTTAGCTTAATGTCAGTATCTTCTAAGCCTGATTTTGCTAATTCGTACTCGGCTTGTAACTTCTTGATGTCAGATTCTTTAGCTTTCAATTCCTCCTGCAATTTTTCCTGTTTGCCATTCGATTCCTTTATTGCCTTTACTGCCGCACTCAATGTCGCGATATACTCTTCTGAGTATTCTTCATTAATGAGTTTAAAGTACAGAGCAATATTATCTGCGAAGAAGCAAAAAGGTAAAGTATGAAAAAGGGCTAACTCTTTACTGTCTCCATCCTCCATACAATTATTAAAATGCTCTTTTATCTGAGAGAGCCAGTCGCTAATATGATTTTCAATGAAAAATGAAATAAAGCCACGGTTTCGGTAGCTAAACAGCAGATTGCTGACGTTGAGTTTAGAAATTGCATTAGCCCGAAAACCCGGACGAATTTTTGAAAACTCTTTCGGATTATGCTGAAAATAAGTAATCGTGTCCTGTGTTGGGATAACCGAGCAAACATAACGCACTTCATCTTCGGTAAGTTGAGGAAGGTAATTCATAATCTCTCCCCCTCAATGTATCGTTTTGCTACCGAGTTAATTAAACCCGAATCCTCACACTGCTTGAGGTATTGACAAGCGGTATTACTAAGCAAATTCGAACTGAAGATGTTTCTGTCATATGCCTCTGTCCGCTTGCAATGGGCGAGTATATCGTATAGCAATAACTCACCAGTTAATTCTTTTTGTTGACGTGGATAAATGTGTCCGGTAGTATAACCAAAGTTATAGCGTATAATCTCACTATGCGGAGTAAGAAAAATGGACTGACCTTTGCTCAGCGGCTTAACACCTGAACGACTAAACAAAAAATATATACTATCATCCGGCACGGTATATGTACTTGCGGAACTCACCGCTGAGGGAATCACATCAAAACCAGAAGAATATTGTCCACTTTTGTCTATAATAATTTCAGCGTTCTTCTTGAACACTTTTGTTTTCGGCGTAATCGATACTTTTGAAACTCCATTCGTAATTTTATAAATATCTTCCGAGTGAACATTAATATTACCGTGGGCTTGCAGCTCGAAACTCGAATACAAGTATGCATAATCTGAATGAATAGTCGAAACATCATCAACCAATGCCGCAGGCGGCCAAAGTAGGGTCAGAGTTTCAGAGGCTTCTAACTGATAGCCCCAAGACAGCACTAAGGCATCTATTTGAGCGGTTTTATTATTGATTGTCAGAACTTTACCCAAAAACTTCCTGCCCATTGTTTCAAAGCAAAATGTATCATCTACTCTTATTTCATCAGGGAAACAAGCATCATGCGATGTAGGGTATTGGCTCTGACAAGCAACGAAGTACGGCACATTTGTATACAAAACTGAGCCGCGTACCAACTTTGCTTTATAATCACTATCGTTACCTTGTAACTTAAAAAATGTTGGTGCATTACCAATTTTTAAAAAATCGTACTTGCGTTTCGTCCCATTAAGGGTATTAGACAAGAAATAGCTGAAAGCGAATCTATCAATTGGAATCATCGTTGGGGCATCGGGTGCAAAATTCGTATTGTTAATCAGCAAAGTGAAGAACGCTTGCTCTGCAGCGGACGACCTTAGCTCGAAAACAACATTGTGTTGCTCGTAAGCATTAATCTCTTCACTGCTGAAACGAAGCCCAAGACTAAATGTCTTGTTGCTCTTTTCAAAATAGAACTCGACTCTTTCACGATTGCTCTTTCGTGAACGCGAATCTATGCTTATCGCTCCGAATTGTCCCAAATAGTTTTCACACTCGACATCGTTGTTACCGCTGCGATGTCTGAAATGAGGCACCATACTTGTGCTGTATGCGGCGGCGAGATAAACTTCTTCTCCACAGCAAGCACACTCATAACGATACGGCTCAAAGCTGCTACTTTTGGCCGCCAAATCCGCAGACACCTCAGATTGGAGCATAGTATCATATGCTTTCAGCATCTCTTTTCAATTCCTCCTTTCGCAAGTATGTTTCGCCACTCTCATTAAACTTACCTGGATGTATCCCTTGCCGCCTTAGTTCGCCCATCTATCGGTTTTTCCGCATCCTTCGGAATAGCCCAAACACGACCGAGGCGAGAAGCTCCGGGGATACGGCCTTTATCGCAGAGCACTTCAACTCTGCGTTGTGTAAGACCCCATTCATTTGCTTTATCCTTGGGCGTAACATAATCCATGATAAAAACTCCTATCGAAGTATGTCAACATTATCATACATCTCTCAAGCGAACAATACAAGATAATCTTTCCTAATTAATGGATAAGCAAAAGGGTAATAAAAAACGTGTAGCCATTGAAACTACACGGTTTTTGCGCTGGAGCTGGTGAGGGGATTTGAACCCCTGGCCTATTGATTACGAATCAATTGCGCTACCACTGCGCCACACCAGCATATATGTGAGGACGGGACTTCCGCCCTCGCTTTTATATTTACAAAACTGTTTTTTAATTCATCCTACCTTATCAACAAGCACAGACCTGCGCATTACGAGTGCATTGCTCTACCAGCTGAGCTACATCGGCTTAACCATTCCTAAGCATCATACCAAGAGTGGCCGGATAAGTCAAGTCGAAGACTTTTCCGGCGAATACCCGCCTATGCCCCTGCAGACACGGGAAAGGATACTCTGAAAACAGTCCCCTTACCTTCCTCAGATTCTACTTGTATATCCCCACCGTGGTTTTTCACAATCCGGTAGGAAATAGTGAGGCCTAACCCTGAACCGTCAGTCTTAGTACTAAAAAAGGGCACGAACAATTTAGCCATACGGTCCGCCGGGATGCCCACACCGGTATCTTTAATCTCCATAAGGACAAAATCCCCTTGGTCACTGAGCTTAGTGCTTATATACAGAAGACCCCTGTCGGGCATGGCCTGAACACTGTTCCGAATTAAATTCAAAAATACCTGCTTAATCTGATCAGGCTGGAGACAGATTAAAGGGATGTCTCCCGACAAATCCTTGACAACCCCAATATCGTGTAGATTGGCCTGACTCTCTACCAAAAGCAGAATATCCTCAATTAGGTGGTTAATCGAACAAAGCCCCATCTCGTTAGCCCTTGGCTTGGCCAAGGCGAGAAAGTCTCCGATAATCTTATTAGCCCTGTCTAATTCCTTTAACATAAGCTCATAATAGTCTTTTTCGTTTGCATGTTTTGAGGCCAGAAGTTGAATAAAACCTCGTACCGTGGTAAGGGGATTGCGGATTTCATGAGCGGTCCCTGCAGCCAGTTCGCTGACCGCCGCCAATAACTCGGCTTTAGCCACCTCCCGCTCGTACTTTCTTTGCTCAGTGATATCCTGGTATAACCACATGGCCCCAATAATATCACCCATTTGGTTGCGTATCAAAGCCGTATCATGCAAAAAAAAGCCTTCCTTGCGTAAAAATGGGCAATAGTTAACTTCTTTCTTGTTTAATTCCTCACCTTTCACTATGGTATTTATGGGATAATGGTAGGCTTTGGTTACATGTTCAAAAACTTTTGAAAATGGCTGGTTTAGGACATCCTCTCTGCTAAGTCCGAACATTTCCTCCGCAAAACTGTTGAAGGCAGTAATTCGCCCTTCTGTGTCAATGACAACCACAACTTGACCAATAGCTTCCAGTAAACACAAAGAATGAGATTTCCATAGTTCCACCTGGGTTTCCATGCTGACATCCCGAAATGACATCTAATTTACCTCGCCTTCGCTAACCTCACCTAATGATTCCCCGCTATCTGTTATTATTTATACCGCTTTAACCGCTCAGCCACAACCCGTTGTCTGTCCTCCAAAGTTGGATAACGAAAGTTATCCTGGGAGAATTTTTTCTTTAATAACGTCATAGCCTTTTGTTCAGCTACATGAAAACTCCGGTACCTTAAAATACCATCAAAAAAGGTATTCTTGGAATCCATATCATAATAAAAAGAGGTCTTAATACCACAATGAATCAGGAAAGCCCAGCCTTCCGTGTTTAAGTCCAATTCTCCCTTGCGAAGGTCTGCCAGTTCACTCGCTGAAAGTACAAAAAATCGCCACTCGTCCAACTTAGGCTTTTCAAATTCCGGTTTGAAAATTTTCAGCCGGACTAAGCGATTTTTCACTTGAGGGTCTTTTGATTCTCCTATACAATACTCTTTCCAAGGTCTATTCATTACTGTATCCCCCGCTTTTACAGTTTTTTAACCCTGTGGTAACAATCTTCTGGCAATAAACCACATAAAACCATTTTTCTTCACAGGTGTTAAAATTCCTGCTATTCGGGAAAATTATAGTCAACTTAGCGGTTCTTTTTCTTCTGGATTCCGGTATTGGAGTCAATATAGTAATTATCCTGATAAATGACCTGGGAAATAGGAACTATGGCATATCCCTGCCGCTGCAACCCGGTTAGAATTTCCTCCAGCGCCTGGGCTGTATACTGGCCGTTATTATGAAACAACACGATTGCCCCGGGGGTTACCTGACTGGTTACCCTGCCGACAATGTCTGCTTTTGTCAAGTGCTCTTGCCAATCCAGGGAATCTACACTCCACTTGATTACTTTCAAACCCTCTTGTTCGGAAACAGTAATCACCCGGTTGTCATATTCCCCAAAGGGAGGCCGGAAGAGTACCGCTTTTTTCCCGGTCAGGCTCATGATTTTTTCATTAGTAGTCCGCAGTTCTTGGCGTATCTGCTCATCAGAAAGCTGAGGAAAATGCGGGTGGGTGGTGGAATGATTGCCAATTTCATGCCCCTCTGCTGCAATCCGTTTAACCATCTCAGGATATTTATCCACCCAAAAACCCACTAAAAAAAAGGTAGTCTTAACTTTATGTTTTTCCAGGATGCGTAATATTTCCGGAGTATGCTCCGCTCCCCATGCTGCGTCAAAAGATAGGGCAACTTTCTTCTCCTGGGTATCCACCCCGTAAATTGGGTGTAGCTTCACAGGCCTGTTTGCCGCCGGCAGATCCCGCTCATGGCCAAGCAGTGCAAAAACAGACCCTACCAGCATAATCAAGGCAACTATCCACAAAAACTTCCCCTTGTTCCAACGCCAAATAATGTACCTAATGACAATCCCCTCCCGGTTGCAGTACTTCAAAATCAGTCTATTCCGGGAGCAGGAATTTCATGTCAGTTAAGAAAGCTTCTCCCTGGCAAGAGGGAACTGGATAACCTTATGTTCGCTTACTACCTCCAGAAAAGCCTCCACAACCCTGGGATCAAATTGCTTACCCGCGCCCAGCTTTATTTCCGCTAAGGCATGGTCTTTGGCAATAGCCTTACGGTATACCCGGTCGGATGTCATGGCATCATAGGCATCTGCTACACAGATAACCCGGGAACCTACGGGGATTTCCGACCCTGACAAACCATCAGGATAACCGGAACCGCCAAATGCCTCATGGTGATGTCTGATGATCTTACTCACATTCTCCAGGCGTGGAATACCGGCCAAAGTATCGGAACCCACAACAGGGTGTTTTTTGACCATCTCATACTCGGTCATGGTCAAGTCACCAGGCTTGTTCAGGATAAGTCCGGCAATGCCAATTTTCCCGATATCATGGAGGCAGGCCGCAATATCAATATCAATTATCTCTTGCTCCGGCAGTCCTAAGCTGCGGGCAATCCTAACCGCCCAACGCCGTACTCTTTGGGAATGTCCTCCGGTATAGCCATCCTTAAGCTCAATAATGCCTACCATGGTATCGATGGTAGCAATCAACTCCTCATGCCTGTTTTGCAGGGAGTGTGCTTGTTCGGTAACATTAACCATAATCTCAATTACCTGTTCTACCTGGCCGTGCTTGATAATTGGCACCGCTATCTGTTCGAGAATATTTTCCTCTCCCTGGCGGTTGACCTCTTTCTTAGAGCCGGTTTGGCTTTCCATTGATACAAAAGCTTTTACCACCGGGCACCCGTCACAGAGCTCCCCACTGCCAAAACAATCATAGCATTTCTTACCTATCAGTTCCTCTACAGGAGCGCCTGCCAATACCCCACAAATCCGGTTAGCAAAAACAAGGTTCAACTCCCGGTCCAAAACAGCATAACCAACAGGGGTATGGTCAAAAATCATTTTCCACCGGCTGAGCTGTTCATCCAGTTCGGTCTTGACCTGTACATATTCCTGCCGCCTTTCCTTAAGCTCCTGTCGATCTGCGGAAATTTTGGCCAGCATGATTCCAAACAACACAGGGACCACGTCCACTAACAGCAAAGTCCCATTGTGCACATGAACCTCCCACCAATTGGCCCAGTTGGGAGCCAGACCTGTATTTCCCATATAGGATAAGGTTACGAAAACCGGAATAATCGACCCAATTAACATTCCAGATAAGCCTTGTAAAAGAATATGGCGAATTTTCTCCACTTTCCTTTTCAAACCTGTATCCCCCTCCGGAAAGTAATTAAAAAATGCCCATATTCTTTTATTCTCCCTATATTTACAAAATCCTGCGTGCAAGAGCTTATTTGTTGCTACAATTCTGAACTTTTACTTAAAATTTATTAGCCGGCTTAGCTGGACCAAATTTGGCTTGCAGCCTTTACCAGCCCGAAACAGCCGGTTAGCATCATATCACCGCCCGGGGCTGCCTGATGCCATCCCGGGTGTACTACCTTGTTGCGCTGGGGGCCCACTAATACCACCATGGTATCTGGCGAAAATTGCTGATATTCCGCATGAATGTAACACCCGTGACCTCCGGTACTGAAAACTTGCTCATGGGTTAACCTTCCCTGGCGCAGTAGTTCCACGTAACCGGCAATCCCGTCCCCCTGCAGCATCCTTGTATGATGTTCAAACAGGCCCCAGATCCGTTCCCCCTGCAGCAGCACACCAAAGGTGTGCTGGTTACCTGCATTGACAACAATTACACCCCTGTCCCGCCGGGCCTCTACGGCCGGGTCCTCAAGGGAACCCCAGACGGCTGCCGGACCGGTGTCCATGAGTAAAGCACCCGGTATTTGGGCCTGTACAGCATGCATCCTGGTAAGATAAGCGGGGACCTGGGTATAGGCCAGGTTCTCCAGTTTTCCACCCTGGTCGATAAAGGTTTGCCAATGCTCAAAACGGAACAGCCTGTTACTTTTCCCCGGGGCTTCCCCGTGATCCTGAACAGCCACAGCCCACCGCCGGGGGAATTCCACCCTGAACAATGCTAAAGCCCGCTCCAGTTCCTCCCTGCACACATCACCCGTTCTGACTTGCACTGCACCCTCCGGGGTCCCTTCCCCAATGACAATACCCATTTTTTTGACCTTTTCCAGGTCATCACTAAAGGTTTTGGCCGCCTCAACTGCGGCATAAACCCCCAAGCCTGCCCCAAGATGTTCCTTTACTGCCCTGGTGCAGGCGCCTCCTCCCATCAGATAACCCGTAAAGTAAATTGGCCGTCTACGGGCAGTAACCTCCCGGACCTGCCGGGCAATCATCACCGTCGGAGAAGGCAGCACCAGTTTATAGCAGTTTTCCAAAGGCTTGTCCGGGTCATAAAGCAGGATGTCCTGAGTGCCTCCCCCTATGTCGATGGCGAGTATCTTTCCGTCACTCATCATTTCCACCCCTTCTCACTTTCTGGAATTGACTTTATCTTATCAAATTGACTTGAACTTATCAAAACAGACACATCAAAAAAATGGCACCATCCTTTTAGGATAGTACCACCTGAGTTTGGAATATGGACTAATAATAATCCCTTTCCGGGAGCATAATAAGTTTAGTTGGCCCGGTACTCTTTCAAAACATCCCAGTACAGGCTGTCCTCAAAGCCCAAACGCCAGATTCCCACACCGGCCAGCCCGTATTTTTTTATTAACTGCAGCTTGGCCTTGGCACTGTTCTGGTCCTCAAACCATACTTCATGCTGATTGCCCTGGGCATCTCGGTACTTGAAGTAGGGCACTTGGTACTCCTGATGCCAGTTGACTGTAGCACCATATTGCTTAGCCAGGGCCATTGCATTGGGGTAAGCTAAGGCCCGGTTTCTGGGGCCGCCCCAGTCATAGCCGTAGGTGGCCAGGCCCATAAGGACCTTTTCCGCAGGCATTTGGGAAACAGCATATTTCATTACTTGTTCAACCCAGGGTAGAGTAGCTATGGGGCCGGGAGTTCCACCCATCCAGTTCTGGTCATAGGTCATTATCAGAATGTGGTCAGCCAGTTCGCCAATGGCCTTGTAGTCATAGCCACCGGACCAGCCGTCCCTGGGGTTATGGAAGGTCTTGGCCGGAATGGAAACAGTCAGCCAGTAACCCTTGGGCTTTAGGGCTGCCTTGAGTTCTCTGAGTAAATTGATATAAGCATCTGAGTCGGCAGGGTAAATACCTTCAATGTCTACGTTTATTCCGTCATAGCCTTCTCTGGGCATTACCACCAGAAGCTGGTCTATGAGGTTTTGTCTGGCTGTAGCCGAGGTCAACAAGGACCGGGCTATCTCCTTATTGAAACCGTTCTGGAAATTGTGAATCAAGGCCAGGGGTCTTATACCTTTGGTCTTGGCCGTTTTAATAGTGTCCCGGGGGACAGGAGTTTGTGAATTTAAATTGCCACTGCCATCTACAAAATAAGTAAATGTCGCTATAGCATCGACATGCTGTCCGAAGTTAACCACGGAGTTATAGGAAGCCCTATCCCCAACATAATCTTCGGCAGTAAAGCCCAATACCATTTTACCTGAAGCTGCTGCCGGTATACCGGCAGGCCCTCCGTTATCACCACGGCTCACCGGGGGATTATTCTGATTATTTCCATCCGCCGGTTTTCCGGCGGAACTATCCTGGTTTCCGCTACCTGTTGCAGGGCTGGGAGCGCTGTCTCCAGGCTTTTGCCCGGTATTATCCGGTGTGCCTGTCCCTCCCTGGCTTCCGGAACTAGTGTCTGGTTGAGTAGTAGCAGGAGGCTGGGTGCGTGGTTGATTCGTAGCCGGCGGATTGGAGTCAGACTGGCCGGTGGCCGGCGGCTTGCTATCCGGTTGGCTTGTTGCCGGCGGCTTGCTATCCGGTTGGCCGGTGGCCGGCGGCTGGGTGCCGGATTGGTCGTCACCGGTTGGCTTGCTATCCGGTTGGCCGGCAGACGGTGGCTTGGCGCCGGATTGATTTACGACCGGCGGCTTGCTTACCGGCTTAGTTTGTCCCTGCGGAGGGCCGGTTTGCCCCCTGCTGGTTGTGCTAATCCAAGAAGTGCTTTTTCTCAGGGCCTCCATCGTC